>NZ_AOHM01000125.1:0-148064 GCF_000510895.2 Pseudomonas sp. FH1 | reverse complement strand
CAAAATCAAAAGCAAGAGCACAGCGGCCTGACAGCCGGCTTGAGTGGTGTAGAGCAAAGGCAACAGCCAACGCGGTCCCTGTAGGAGCCGGCTTGCAGGCGATGGTCTTCAACGATGATGCGGGGAACCAGACAAAACGCGGCGGTCTCACGCTTCTCGCCGGCAAGCCGGCTCCTACAGAAAACGAGAAACGTATCTACGATGCGAAGCGAGTCGCTCTTGACCTTGATCTGAGGCGCCCCGTCAAACACGCTGGCCGAACGCAGGCGTTGGAGCGTGGGCAACCCGGCAGGACGCCGGGTTAGCCGCGCTGGGCCAAGGATGGCCCATCGCGGCGGCCCACGCTCCAAAGCCGGAGTGAGGGCACACCGAGCCTAGGCGAGGTGCCGAGTGTTGGGGCGAGGACCTTTTGCTTACTTTTGGGTCCTTCCAAAAGTGAGCCGCTGTAAGAGCGGAACCAATTTTAGCCTTTACCGCAGCAACGGATATGTACACCAACAGACCACACCAGCCTCAAGCAAAAAACGAATAAACCACCGCAGTAATAGCCACCAACCCCACCGCCGTGACAAACACATTGGACGCCTGCCCACGGTACTTGGCCATGGCCGGCACCTTGCGGATGGCATACATCGGCATCAGAAACAGGATCGACGCAATGATCGGACCGCCGAGCGCCTCAATCATCCCGAGAATGCTTGGGTTCAACGTCGCAACGATCCAGCACACCACCAACATGAATGCTGCCGTCATCCGGTCCAGACGCTTGGCCTCAGGACGACGACCGGTCTTCAGCACCAGGCCCTTGAGGCCTTCACTGGCACCGATGTAGTGCCCCAGGAACGACTTGGCAATCGCCACAAACGCGATCAACGGTGCCGCAAACTCAATGGTCGGATTATTGAAGTGATTGGCCAGGTACGACAGGATCGACAGGTTCTGTGCCTTCGCCTCGGCAAGCTGCGCCGGCGACAGGGTCAGCACGCAACTGAACACAAAGAACAGCACCATCACCACCATCAACAGGTGCGCACGGGACAGGATCTGCGAACTGCGCTCATCAGCGTGGACGCCGTACTGGCGCTTCTGGTCCACCGCAAAGGCCGAGATGATCGGCGAATGGTTGAACGAGAACACCATCACCGGAATCGCCAGCCACAAGGTGTTGAGCAATGCGGACGGCGCAGGCACCACGCTGGCGGTGCTGAGAATGCCGCCGTTCCAGTGCGGGATCAGGTACACCGCCAGGAACAGCAAGGCGACGATAAACGGATACACCATCAGGCTCATCGCCTTGACGATCACCTGCTCACCGCAACGCACCACTGCCAGCAGGCCGAGGATCAGCACAAACGACAGCAGCGCGCGTGGCGGCGGCATGATGTGCAGTTGGTGCTCCATGAAGCTGCCGACCGTGTTGGTCAACGCCACGCTGTAGATCAGCAGGATCGGGAAGATTGCGAAGAAGTACAGCAAGGTGATCAGCGCACCGGCTTTAATGCCGAAGTGTTCTTCGACCACGTCGGTGATATCGGAACCTTCACGGCCGGACAGCACGAAACGGGTCAGGCCACGGTGGGCGAAGAAGGTCATCGGGAACGCCAGTAGCGCAAGGATCACCAGTGGCCAGAAGCCGCCCAGGCCCGCGTTGATCGGCAAGAACAGCGTACCGGCGCCAATGGCGGTGCCGAACAGGCCAAGCATCCAGGTGGTGTCCTGGCGGCTCCAGCTTGTGAGGGTTGCAGGTGTCGTTGCATAGCGTTCGTCGACGCTATTGGCCTGATCATTCATCCGGTCGGATCTCCGCATTTACACGGCCGGGACGAGTCAGAAAAACCTGACAGGCAGCGCCCCGACCATAGAAGGGGCCGGATTGTCCGGGATTCTTGTGAATAAGCAAAGACTTAGCTGAGGAACGGTGGTGCGGTGCAGGCCCGCAGGGGCACCTGTATACGGCGGTTTTCGGGGCGTGCGGCTGAATGCGGAATATACATTCCCGCACAAATCTATTTTAGAATCGCGCTTGATCCTGTAGTTTTCATCCAGCATCCGCCGTTTATCCAGAGAGCCCTGCCATGCCGCGCGTTTCCCGCAAACAAGCCGAACTCAATCGCGAAATCATCGTCGAGGCGGCCACGCACCTGTTTCGCGAGCGCGGCTTGCACGGTATCAGCCTATCGGACGTCATGGCCGCCGCTGGCCTGACCCACGGCGGTTTCTACGGGCACTTCGCCTCCAAGGAAGCGCTGGCCACCGAAGCCTGCCAGCAGGCCTTCGAGCAAGCGAACCTGGGCTGGCAGGCAAAGATCGATCGCAGTGAAGATCAGCAGACTGCCCGCGAGGCCGTGATGGGGCCTTATCTAACAGCCACCCATCGCGACAACCCTGGAGACGGCTGCCCCGTGTCGGCCTTCGCCCCGGACATGTGCCATGAGCCCGCCGACACTGCCTTGCAACACACCTTTATTGAGGGGGTCGAGAAGTCCCTGGAGGTCTTTGCGCAGCTACAGGATGGAGATCGCCAGGCAATGCTGGCCAAGTACGCAATGATGATCGGCGCAGTGACCCTCGCGCGTGCGACACGTGGCAATCACCTGTCGGATGAATTCCTGGCTGCTGCACGAAATGCCCTACTGGCCGTTGACAGCCCTTCCTCCGTCCCAGCATGATCAGGCCATGAATATTTTCCAACGCTCCCTCACCCGCACCACCACCACGACCGCTTCCGGCGGGTCGTGCGGTGGCTGTGAGTGCTTGAGCTAGACACTTCACAGATTCAACCCAAGGCCCCGCCAGCAATGGACGGGGCCTTTTTATTGCTCCGCCCGTTCGGCAATCACAAGGAGCAACACCATGGCTGACGCCCTGCTGATCATCGACATGCAAACCGGCTTATACGATGGCCCGGAAAAACCCTTCGAGCGCGAACGCGTGCTCGCCACTATCAACCTGCTGATTCTGCGCGCACGCCTGTCTGGCGCCCCGATATTCGTCGCCCACCACACTGGGCCGGCAGGCTCAACGATAGACGCCGGCAGCCCGCTCTGGCGGCTGTGGCATGGGCTGGAGGTAGACGAATCCCGCGACCACCTGTTCAACAAGACTCGCCCCAGTTGCTTCCTGGGCACAAATCTGGAAGCGCAACTGAAAGCGGCCCAGGTCAATGAACTGGTGATCGTCGGCATGAAAACCCAGTTCTGCATCGACACCACTTGCCGGGTAGCCGTGGAATTGGGGTTTTCCGTGGTGCTGCCGGAAGACGGCCACACCTGCATGGACACACCGGCACTCAAGGCCGAAGCGATTATCGAGCATCACAATGCGACCCTGGCCGGGGCGTTTGTAAAGCGTGCACGTGCGGTCGAGATAAGCTTCTGATCGCACAAATACGGCATACTCCTCCCCTCAAACCCTTCAGGAAGAGCCTTCCGATGACCGCTACTGTTTTGGTCCTGGTTGAAACCATCAACGAATACCTGCCCATCATCGAGGGCAATGACTTTCATGTGATCCTGGCACCGACACCCGCCGAACGCGCCGAAGCCATCAAGGCCCACGGCAGCCAGATCAGGGCCGTGTTGACCCGTGGCCCGCTGGGCTTGTACGCCGAGGAAATCGCCGCCCTGCCGCTGCTGGAAATCATCTGTGTGATCGGTGCCGGCTACGAGCATGTAGACCTGCAAGCCGCCAGCAATCGCGGGATCGTCGTGACCAATGGCGCCGGGGTGAACGCGCCATCGGTGGCCGATCACGCCATGGCATTGCTGCTGTCGCTGGTGCGCGGCATCCCGCAGACCGACGCCGCCGTGCGCCGCAGCGAATGGCCGAAAGTGATGCGCCCGTCCCTGGGCGGTAAGCAGTTGGGCATCCTCGGGCTCGGTGCTGTTGGCCTGGAAATCGCCAAGCGTGCAGCCCTGGGCTTCGGCATGGAGGTGAGTTACCACAACCGCCAACCACGCGATGACGTGGACTACACCTACTGCGCCACTGCGGTGGAACTGGCGCGCACCTCGGACTTTCTGATCCTCGCCACCCCCGGCGGTGCCAGCACCCGCCACCTGATCGATCGCCACGCCCTGGATGCCCTGGGCCCGAATGGCTACCTGGTCAACATTGGGCGTGGCAGCGTGGTGGTCACCGCCGACCTGGTCGCGGCCCTGGAGCAACGCCGCATCGGCGGCGCCGCACTGGATGTATTCGACGACGAACCCCAAGTGCCTGACGCCCTCAAGAAGCTCAGCAATACCGTGCTCACCTCCCATGTGGCCGGCCTGTCGCCCGAAGCGGCCCATGACACCGTGCAGCGCGTGGCCGATAACCTGGTGGAATACTTCGCCGGCCGTCCGGTGCTCACGCCGGTTGCCCTGCCCCCGCCCACTCAATGACCGATCAGGCACGCTGATCATCGTCCAACACGCTAACCTATTAAGCCGCCCCGACCTTGTCGCTGGACGGTTGTGCGCATTAGATTAGGAAATAGTCCAAGGCCTTTAGAATAAGCAGAAGGGATAAGCATGGCGCTGAACGACCAATCGACCCAGATTCGCCCAGGCGAAGAACTTGATGCCAGCCTGATCGATCCCTACCTCAAGGCCCATATCCCCGGCCTGAGCGGCACGCCCACGATCAGCCAGTTTCCCGGTGGCGCGTCCAACCTGACCTACCTGCTGGAATACCCTGGCCAGGAATTCGTGCTGCGCCGCCCGCCCTTTGGCCACAAGGCCAAGTCCGCCCACGACATGGGCCGCGAATACCGCATTCTCAACCAGCTCAAAGATGGCTTCCCCTATTGCCCCAAGGCCTATGTGCATTGCACAGACGAATCGGTGATCGGCGCCGAGTTCTATGTGATGGAGCGGGTCAACGGCATCATCCTGCGCTCCGACCTGCCGCCTGAGCTGGGCCTGGACGCGGCCAAGACCGAAGCGCTGTGCAAAAGCTTCATCGACAAGTTCGTCGAACTGCACCAGGTGGACTACAACGCCTGCGGCCTGGCCGACCTGGGCAAGCCGGAAGGCTATGTAGAGCGCCAGATCCGTGGCTGGAGCGATCGCTACGAGAAAGCCCTGACCCCCGACGCGCCGCGCTGGGAAGCGGTACGCGCCTGGCTCAACGACAAAATGCCGGCCGACCACCCGACATCAAGCATCGTGCACAACGACTACCGCTTCGATAACGTGATCCTCGACCCGCACAACCCGATGCAGATCATCGGCGTGCTGGACTGGGAGCTGACCACCCTCGGCGACCCGTTGATGGACCTGGGCAACACCCTCGCCTACTGGATCGAAGCGGCCGACCCGGCGCCGGTGCAACTGATGCGCCGCCAGCCGAGCAACGCGTCGGGCATGCTCACCCGCCGTGAATTCGTCGACTACTACGCCGAGCGCTCGGGCATCCAGATCGACAACTTCGACTTCTACTACACCTACGGCCTGTTCCGCCTCGCCGGCATCGTGCAGCAGATCTACTACCGCTTCTTCCATGGCCAGACCCAGGACAAACGCTTTGCGCAGTTCATTCACATGAACAAGCTGCTGGAGCAGATGAGCCTGAACGTCATCAGCAAATCGTCCCTTTAAGGAACCGCTATGTCCAAGACCCACCTGTTCGACCTCGACGGCAAGATCGCATTCGTTTCCGGCGCCAGCCGTGGCATCGGCGAGGCCATCGCCAAGTTGCTCGCCCAGCAAGGCGCCCACGTGATTGTCTCCAGCCGCAAGCTCGAAGGCTGCCAGCACGTGGCCGACGCGATCATCGCCGACGGCGGCAAGGCCACGGCCGTGGCCTGCCATATCGGTGAAATGGAACAGATCACCCAAGTGTTCGCCGGTATCCGCGAACAGTTCGGGCGCCTGGATATTCTGGTCAACAACGCCGCCACCAACCCGCAGTTCTGCAACGTGCTGGACACCGATCTCGGTGCGTTCCATAAGACCGTTGACGTGAACATCCGGGGCTACTTCTTCATGTCCGTGGAAGCCGGCAAGCTGATGCGCGATAACGGCGGCGGCAGCATCATCAACGTCGCGTCGATCAACGGGATTTCCCCCGGTGTGTTCCAGGGCATCTACTCGGTGACCAAGGCCGCTGTGATCAACATGACCAAGGTGTTCGCCAAGGAATGCGCAGCGTTCGGCATTCGCTGCAATGCCCTGCTGCCGGGCCTGACCGACACCAAGTTCGCCTCGGCGCTGGTGAAGAACGACGCGATCCTGAAAATGGCCCTGGCGCAGATCCCCCTCAAGCGCGTGGCCGATCCGAGCGAAATGGCCGGCGCGGTGCTGTTCCTGGCCAGCGATGCATCCAGCTACACCACCGGCGTGTCGCTGAATGTGGATGGTGGTTTCCTGTCCTGATCAAGCATTCGGCGGTTGCTGCCGAAAACTCACCGCCAGGCGGTTCCAGCCACTGATGCTGGACACCGCCATGGTCAGGTCCACCAGTTCCTGCTCGCTGAATTCCAGCCGCACGGCGGCGAACAGTTCATCCGATACCGTCGAGGTCGGCAGTGTCGCGACGGACTCGCTCCAGGCCAACGCGGCCTTTTCCCGCGCTGTGAAGAACGGCGAATCGCGCCAGACGCACAACGCGAACAAACGTCGCTCGGTCTCGCCGCGCTGACGCGCCGCCATCGAATGCATGTCCGTACAGAAACCACAGTGGTTGAGCTGCGAGACACGGATCTTGATCAGTTCCAGCAAAGGCTTTTCGATGGACAAGCCAAAGGTCGTCGCCTCCAGCATCAGCATGCCTTTGAGCGCCTGCGGTGAGGCGGTGTAGTAATCCAGGCGGGGTTCCATGGGGGTGGTTCTCTGGCGGTGGGTGCAATGACTGTCCAGCCTAGAACCCACACGACATAAGCCCTATAGCCAATCGGCCGGTTTATGCAGAGACCATTTTGAGCCTGCCGCGCACGCGCGTACGCTTGGCGCAACGTCAATGCCCGGAATAACACATGGAACTGCACGTTGTGATCAACGGCCGCAAGGATCTGGCCGAACAGTTGTACCAACAGTTGCGTGAAGCCATTGGCTCCGGGCGCCTGGCCGCCGGTGCGCAGCTGCCGCCCAGCCGCTTGCTCGCCGAGCAATTGGGCGTGTCGCGCAAGACCGTGTCGGATACCTACGCCACCCTGACCTACGAGGGATTGCTGATCGGCAAGACCGGTCGCGGCACCTTCGTCAACGCCCGAGCAGCGCAGAGCGAACGCCTGCAAAGCGCCACCGACCTGGCCTGCGCCGCCAACCTGGCGAAGTGGCAGTCACTGCCCTCGCCCATGCGCCACCCCACCCGCGATAGCACACTGCGCTATGAATTTATCGGCGGCGCCACCAGCCGCAACCAGTTCCCCCAGGATGAATGGCGGCGCTGTACCCAGGACGCGTTGCGGCGCATCGCCCAGAACAGTGGTTTCTACAGCCAGCCCGAAGGCTTGCCGGCGCTGCGCAGCGCTATCGCCGGGCATATCGCGTTCTCACGCGGGGTCAACTGCCGTGACAGCGACATCGTAGTCACCAACGGCGCCCAGCAGGCACTGGACCTGATCGCCCGCGTCGTGCTGGAGCCGGGCAGCATCGTCGCCATGGAAGACCCCGGCTACAGCCCCGCACGCCAGATGTTCATGGCGATGGGTGCCAGCGTCGCCAGCGTGCCGGTGGATGAACAGGGCATTCAGGTCGAGCGGATTCCCGACGGCACACGACTGATCTACGTGACGCCCTCGCACCAGTTCCCGCTCGGCATGCCCATGAGCCTGCCACGCCGTGAAGCCTTGCTGGCACGGGCGTTCGAGCTGGGCGCAATCATCATCGAGGACGACTACGACAGCGAGTTCCGCTACGAAGGGCGGCCCACCGACTCCCTGCAAAGCATGGACACCCGTGGCGTGGTGACCTACGTCGGCACCTTCTCGAAAACCTTGCTGCCGGAGCTGCGCCTGGGCTACGCGGTGCTGCCACCGGCGATTTATGGCGCAGTGCTCAAGGCCAAGCAGCTGACCGACCAGCACAGTTCCACACTGCCGCAATGGGCCCTGGCCAAGTTCATCAGTGAAGGCTACCTGCTCAAGCATATCCGTCGCTGCCACACGGTCTACGCCGGGCGCCGTGAACGCATCCTGCAACGCCTGGCAGGCGACTTGTCGCCGTGGTTCGAAGCGGTGCCTACCGTGGCCGGGTTCCATATGGCGGCGCTGTGCAAGGTGCCGGTGAACATCCCGTTGCTGATGGAACTGGCACGCCGGGTGGAAGTGGGCTTGTACCCCCTGGATGTGTTCTTCCACGATGCGCCAGTACGCCCTGGCCTGATCATCGGCTTTGGCGCTATCGAAACCCTGGACATCGACCCGGCGCTGGACAAGGTGCGCGATATTCTCCAGCAGATTGGCTAGCGGATTTTCCGGCGGATTGGTCATTGGTCCTGGCTTCGCCAGGCTCTAGCCTGTGCACTGACCCCGCCCTCGGAGACCATCGCCATGCCAGCCTGTGCCTTCAACACTGTCCTTGTCCGCGCGGCCGCCGGGCGCTCAGCGGAACTGGGCGAGCGCCTGCAGCAGATAGCCGACGCGGTACGCACCGCCCCCGGTTGCCTGGATTACGGGGTGCAGCGCGACCCGATGGACCCCGACCTGTGGACCGTCACGGGACGCTGGTCCTGTGCCGAGCAGCTCAGCGCACACTTCGCGTTACCGGCCTTGCAAGGCTTTATCGAATTGACCCGTGAACACCTGGCCCGTCGCCTGGATTTCGACCACTGAGGTATTGGTCTCCTGCTCTTCGCCGGGATTGGTCATTGGTCACCCAGGCCTTGCGGCGTAGGGTGAAGAGGTCTCGAACTACTCGGAAACTTCGCCATGAAACCACTGCTCGCCGCCGCCCTAATGCTCGCCTCGCTCAGCGCCTTTGCCCATGAACCGGTGTACAACCAGGAATCGATCAAGGTCTTGCAAGAACACGCCTTGACCAATGTACCCGGCAAAAAAACCCTTATGCTCACCGTGGACTATGCCCCTGGTCAGGCCACCGTGCCCCATAGCCACACAGGTACTGCCGTGGCCTATGTGCTGGAAGGCGCGATCACCTCGCGGGTGAATGATGAGAAAGCGAAAACCTATCAGGTCGGCGAATCGTTCTACGAACCTGCGGGCTCCCGGCACTTTGAATCGAGCAATGCCAGCCAGACAAAACCGGCCAAGTTGCTGGTGGTGATGGTGCTGGATGACAAGGCTGAAGTGCTGACGCCTCTCAAGCAGTAAGCCCTAAGGTCGCTGGAACCGCCGGCGCAGGTCCTCGATCTGTGGCCGGCACGCACAGCCTTCCAAATGATCATTGACCATCCCCATCGCCTGCATCAACGCATACATCGTGGTCGGGCCCACATAGGTCCAACCGCGCCTCTTCAAGGCTTTCGACAAACGTACCGAAGCCGGTGATGTGGGATTGCCCGTCCAATACGCCATGTCTACCACCTCAGGGCGCTCGTCTTGACTGGGCTCAAACGCCCACAGCCAGCTCGCCAGCGAACCCGTCTCATCCACCAGTTCACAGGCTCGCCGCGCGTTGTTGATGGTGGACACGATCTTGGCCCGATTGCGCACGATGCCCGGGTCCTGCATCAAGCACTCGATATCCGCCTCGCCGTACTGCGCCACCCTTCTGAAATCAAACCCGTCGAACGCCGCCCGAAACTGCTCACGCTTGCGCAGGATGGTGATCCACGCCAAGCCCGCCTGGAAGCCTTCCAGGCAGACCTTTTCGTACAGCTGGATATCATCCGCCACCGGCACGCCCCACTCCTGGTCGTGATAACGCAGGTATTCCGGCGCAGCCGTGCGCCAGGTGCAGTGGGTCTGCCCGGTTTCGTCAGGGGTCAGTCCTGGTGTGTCCATCCATCACCTCATGTGCCGAGCGGCGGATGATAAGCGAAAAAAATTCTCGCGCACCAACCGCTCAAGCATCGCCGTTACCGACCAACTGGTCAGACCGGGACCTGTCGACCGTCAAATAATTGCTTGTGATTTCAAAAATACCGGGCGTAGACTGGCCGCGCACTGGACTTACCGGTATGACCACAACAATTAAGCCCTGGAACCACCAGGGCACCGAATAGAGATCCCTCCCATGCTCAGATGGTGCTCGCGTTCGATTTTCCTGCAAGTCGTGATTGGTCTGATGCTCGGCATCATTTGCGGCCTGGCCCTTCCCGAATTCTCCTCGCAACTCAAACCCCTGGGTGACGGCTTTATCAAGCTGATCAAGATGCTGATCGGCCTGATCGTGTTCTGCGTGGTGGTCAGCGGCATTTCCGGTGCAGGCGACCTGAAGAAAGTCGGGCGTATCGGCCTCAAGTCGGTGATCTACTTTGAAGTGCTCACCACCGTCGCCCTGGTGATCGGCCTGGTGATGGCCTTCAGCACCGGCATCGGCCAAGGCGCTAATATCCACCTGGAACAGTTGTCTTCCGCCGGCCTCAATGAACTGGCCGACAAGGGCCAGCACATCCGCGGTACCAGCCAGTTCCTCATGGACTTGATCCCCAACTCGGTGATCGGCGCCTTTGCCGACAACAACGTGCTGCAAGTGCTGCTGTTCTCGGTGCTGTTCGGCAGTGCGTTGAACCTGGTGGGCGAAGCCGCCTCAGGTATCTCGCGGCTGATCAACGAATTGAGTCATGTGATTTTCCGCATCATGGGCATGATCGTGCGCCTGGCGCCGATCGGCGTGTTTGGCGCGATCGCCTTCACCACCAGCACCTACGGGCTGGATTCCCTGCAACACCTGGGCAGCCTGGTGGGTTTGTTCTACCTGACGTGCTTTGCCTTCGTCGGGCTGATCCTCGGCCTGGTGATGCGCCTGTCGGGCCTGCGCATGCTGCCGCTGCTCAAGTACCTGCGTGAAGAACTGCTGATCGTGATGGGCACCGCCTCCTCCGACGCCGTGCTGCCACAGATCATGCGTAAACTCGAACACCTTGGCATCGGCAGCTCCACCGTGGGCCTGGTGATTCCGACGGGGTATTCATTCAACCTCGACGGGTTCTCCATCTACCTGACCCTGGCCATCGTATTTATCGCCAATGCCACCGGCACGCCGCTGTCGATGACCGACCTGCTGACTATCCTGCTGGTGTCGCTGATCACCTCCAAAGGCGCCCACGGCATTCCCGGTTCGGCGCTGGTGATTCTGGCGGCGACCCTCACCGCGATTCCGGCGATCCCGGTGGTGGGCCTGGTGCTGGTGCTGGCGGTGGATTGGTTCATGGGCATCGGTCGCGCATTGACTAACCTGATCGGCAACTGCGTCGCCACCGTGGCCATCGCCCGCTGGGAAAAAGACATCGACCTCCAGCGCGCCAACAAGGTGCTGGACGGCCAGCAAGGGTATGCCTTCCAGGCCAAGAAACCGGTGTTGCCGGCGCATCAGGAGTTCTGATTTTGCGGGGCCGGGTGGCCGGCCCTTCATTCATTCTTAAGGAGCGTACGACGTGATCAGCACCTCAACCGTCGTCAATTCAGTGGTAGAAAAACTCCGCGCCGCCTTGGCGCGTGGCCAGTGGCGCCGGGGTGAAATGCTCCCCGGCCAGCGCGAACTGGCCGAACAGATGGGCATCAGCCGCCCCAGCCTGCGTGAAGCGGTGATCGTGCTGGAAACCCTCGGCCTGGTGCGTTCTATGCCCGGCAAAGGCGTGGTGGTGCTGGAAACCAGCGTCAGCGAACCCCAGTCCAGCGACGCCGTGGCCGACGCCAGCCTGGAAGACATCCTGCAACTGCGCTACACCCTCGAACCCTTCATTGTCGGCCTGGTGGCCCAGTCCATCAGCAGCAAGGAAGTCGGCCAACTGCGCCTGACCCTGATGGACATGCGCGAAGCCCTCGACGCCGGCGACGCCGAAGCCGGGATGAACGCCTACATCGGCTTTCACGAAGAACTGTTCGCCCTCACCTCCAACCCGATCTTCCAGAACGTGGTGCAACAGACCAGCAACGCCCTCAAGCAAAGCGCCCAGGTACTGCGCAACTCGCCGGAACACCTGGCCGAACGCCTGCTGGAAAACGACGCCGTGGTGCGCGCCATCCGCAACAAGAACAGCGCCCTGGCCAGTGCCGAGATGCGCCGGCACATCCTTCAGGAAGGCCTGCGCATGGGCATTCGCTTGAACATCCCGGACGACCATCTGGGCAGCTGATTTTTTTGGAGACAGGCCATGACCGCCCACGCCTTGCACTACGAACCGATCCTCCCGACCCTGCGCCTGGTCGCTGGTAAAAAACCTTCGGTGGACGACATCTACCCACGCCTGTTCGACGCGATCCTGGAACAGCGGATCGCCCCGGCCAGTCGCTTTACCGAAGAAGGCCTGGGCGAGATCTTTGGGGTGAGCCGCAGCGTGATTCGCCGCGTATTGGCAAAGCTGTCCCATCAGCAAGTGATCATCCTGCGTCCCAACCAGCGTGCTCAGGTGGCGGCGCCGGATGCACAGCAGACCCGCCAAATCCTGGAAGCCCGCCGCCTGACGGAAATGACTGTGGTACAACTGGCCTGCGCGCAGGCCACATCGACGCAGATCCGGCATTTGCGCGAACTGATCGCGCGGGAGCGTGAGCATATTGAACGGGACCAACGCGGGCCAGCCATCCGCCTCTCCGGCGAATTCCACCTGCAACTGGCAGCAATGGCACGTAACGCGCCCTTGGCGCAATTTCTCAACAGCCTGGTGCCGTTAACGTCCTTGATCATCGCCCAGTACGAAGCGAAGGCGTGCACCTATTGCGCGTGGCAGGAGCATGAAGCGATTGTGGATGCAGTCGAACAACGCGATGTGAACCGCGCAATGAACCTGATGACCCAACACCTGGATCACCTGGAAGCCAAATTGCTGAGCCACGATGGCCAAATGGCCCACCCTGGCTGACTACAATTACAACGCTGATCTACGAAATCACCGACAGCAGGGACCGTCATAGAACCGCAGAATTGCATTCATTCCTAAAGCCTTGAACGCGGATGAATAGCACTATGCACCCCCTCACTTTCGCACTGGTCACTGGCCTGGTCGTCACACAGTTCAGTGTCGATGCACGGGCCGGCGACGCGTTAACTGCCGGGACTTACATCATCACCCCGGCAGCCCCCGTGTGGTTGCTTGAACAGCCCTACGCAGATAGCCCCATGCTCACCGCCCGCACCTTCGGTGGCAGCGCTTACGGCGACTACCATGTCAAGGCCAGCCTTGAGATCAGCTGTTCCCCACAGAGCCCGACCGCCAGCCTTGCACTGCAGATCACACCGACAGCACTGGGCTTTGACGTCGCGCCTTTCGAAGGTCCAGACGCCAGCACCGATGGTCCGTTGCGTATCACTACGGCAACACGCACGGCCATCGACCACCCGGTAAACGGCGTCTGGACTTACGGCGGAGCGTTCCAGATCGGCACGGTATTTGCGCTCAGTGCTGCTGTTCCCCATGACGAATTAGCCTACTGGGCCAGCGATGCCTCACGCGGCCAGACACTAAAACTTTCGGTAGCGCCAGCCAAAGAGGGTGGCAAGCCGCTGACCGCGACATTCTTATTGCCTGCTAACAACAACGGTTTGAAAACAGTTATCCAGCCCTGCCTGGGCAACGCCAGTTTTTAAGCCATAAAAAAAGCCCCGTATCTCAGGATACGGGGCTTTTTGTCCTACAGCGGAATCAAGCCGGTTGCAGCACCGACTGACCGCTCAATGCCAGGTCCAGCAACTCACGGTTGGCCACCGCGTACATGGCGTAGTCCGTCCCCACAGCGGCACGGATTTCCACCATCATCGCCACCCAACGCTGCGCCATGTCCTTGTGCTGCTCAAGCCACAGGGCCACGCGGGCTTCCATGTCTTGTGGCGCGTCGGCCATTTGCAGCACGGAGATGGTGATTGCGCGTTGCTGCCAGTCCACGTCGTCGCGGAAGGCTTCACGGGCCTGGGCCTGCCAGTTGTTGGCCACCGGCAGATCGCTGATCTGCTGCAGGTACCACGGCAAGTCCAAGGCGCTGCCGACGGCGAAGTAGGCCTTGGCCACTTCGGCGGCGTCATGCCCGGTCACATCAGCGGCTTCGATGATCGGCAGCAAGGTGTACAGGTGAGTAGTGCCTGCAACCATGCGTGCCAACAACTCCGGCACACCGGCTTCGGTGTATTTGCCGTAGCGGTTCTGCCAGCCTTCGCGGGTCGGGCCTTCCAGCAGTTCGTCGAGCTTGAGGCCCAACGCCGCCAGGTGCGGACCGAAGTGCGCGGTGTCACGGCCAGCGTCCTGCTCGTTGCGACGGCTGCGCAGGAACCAGCGTGTAGCACGGCGGCCCAGGCGCATCAGCTCATCCATCAACTCCAGTTGCACGTCAGCGGAAACCTGGTGGTCCAGGGCTTCGATCTGGCGGAACCAGTGCGGGAGGTGGAAGATGTCACGCACGATCACATAAGCGCCTGCCACGTTCGCCGGGCTCATGCCGGTCGACTCTTTGAGTCGTTGAACGAAGGTGATACCCATGTGGTTGACCAGGTCGTTGGCGATCTGGGTACTGACGATCTCACGCTTCAGGCGGTGGCGACGCATGGCCTCGGAGAACTTGGCGACCAGGCTCGGTGGGAACGCGGTTTCCATGTCACGGGTCAGGTAGTCGTCATCCGGCACCAGCGACTTGAGCAGCGCTTCCTTGAGGTCGATCTTGCTGTAGGAGATCAGCACCGACAGTTCCGGACGGGTCAGGCCCTTGCCATTCGCGGCGCGCTCGGTGAGCTGCTCCTCGGTCGGCAGGTACTCGATGGCGCGGTCCAGCTTGCCACGGCCTTCCAGGTCGCTCATCAGGCGCTTGTACTCGGCGGCACGCTCGTAGGCACGGCGCGCGGCCAGGGACAGGGCCTGGGTTTGCTTGTAGTTGTTGCCCAACACCAGGTTGCCGACTTCGTCGGTCATGCTCGCCAGCAACTGGTTGCGTTGCTTGTCGGTCATGTCACCGGCCTGCACCACTTCGTTGAGCAGGATCTTGATGTTCACTTCGTGGTCGGAGCAGTCCACGCCACCGGCGTTGTCGATGAAGTCGGTGTTGGAACCGCCGCCATTGAGGCCGAATTCCACACGACCCAGCTGGGTCATACCGAGGTTACCGCCCTCGCCCACTACCTTGCAGCGCAGCTCGTTGCCGTTGACGCGCAGCGCGTCGTTGGCCTTGTCGCCCACGTCGGCATGGCTTTCGGTGCTGGCCTTGACGTAGGTGCCGATACCGCCGTTCCACAACAGGTCCACTGGCGCCTTGAGCAAGGCATTCAGCAGTTCGGTCGGGGTCAGCTTGTCGGCCGCGATGTCGAAGCGCTCTTTCATCTGTGGTGAGATGGCAATGCTCTTCGCGCTGCGCGAGAAGATACCGCCGCCTTCAGACATGATGCTGGTGTCGTAGTCGGTCCAGGCCGAACGCGGCAGCTCGAACATGCGCTGACGCTCGACGAAGCTGGTGGCCGGGTTCGGGTTTGGATCGATGAAGATATGCAGATGGTTGAAGGCCGCGACCAGTTGTAGCTTGTCGGACATCAACAAGCCGTTACCGAACACGTCACCGGCCATATCGCCAACGCCCACCACGGTGATGCTGTCTTCCTGCACGTTGATGCCGCGCTCACGGAAGTGACGCTGCACGCCGACCCACGCGCCCTTGGCGGTGATGCCCATCTTCTTGTGGTCGTAACCGGCGGAACCACCGGACGCGAACGCGTCACCCAGCCAGAAGCCGTAGTCGATGGCGATGCCGTTGGCGATGTCGGAGAAGGTCGCAGTGCCCTTGTCCGCAGCCACCACCAGGTACGGGTCATCGTTGTCATGGCGCACAACGTTGGCCGGCGGTACCAGGGCGCCGTCCTTCAGGTTGTCGGTGATGTCCAACAGGCCGGAAATGAAGATGCGGTAGCAGGCGATGCCCTCGGCCGCGATCTCGTCACGGCTGCCGCCCAGTGGCAGGCGACGCGGCAGGAAGCCGCCCTTCGCACCCACTGGCACGATGACCGAGTTCTTCACTTGCTGGGCTTTTACCAGGCCGAGCACTTCGGTGCGGAAGTCTTCTTCACGGTCGGACCAGCGCAGGCCGCCGCGCGCGACGTTGCCAAAGCGCAGGTGCACGCCTTCTACCCGTGGCGAGTACACGAAGATTTCAAACTTCGGCACGGGCTTAGGCAGCTCAGGGATCGCATGCGGGTTGAACTTGAAGCTGAAGTACGACTTGTTCTGGCCGTTGGCGTCGGTCTGGTAGAAGTTGGTGCGCAGGGTCGCCTTGATCAGGTCCAGGTAGCGACGCAGGATGCGGTCTTCGTTGAGCACCTGAACGTCGTCCAGGGCCGAAAGAATCGCTTGTTCCAGGCGTAGCTGCTTGTCTTCCAGGTCGTCGCTGGTGAGCTTGCGCGCCAGGTAGAAACGGGTCTTGAACAACCGGGTCAACTCGCGGGCGATGTCGGTGTGGTTGTTCAGGGTGCTGGCGATGTAACCCAGGTCGAAGCCCAGACGGATCTGCTTCAGGTAACGGGCGTAGGCACGCAGCAGTGCCACGTCGCGCCATGGCAGGCCGGCGGTGAGTACCAAGCGGTTGAACGCATCGTTTTCGGCGTCGCCATGCACGATGTGCACAAACGCGTCCTGCAGGGTGTCGTTGAGCTGCTGGATGTCCAGGTTCACGCCTTCGGCGGCAATGAACGCGAAATCGTGGATCCAGAACTCACGGCCATTGGCGTGACGCAGGCGGTACGGGAACTCGCCCAGCACCCGCAGGCCGAGGTTTTCCAGGATCGGCAGCACGTCGGACAGCGCCAGCGGGGTATCGGCGTGGTAGAGCTTGCAATGCAGCTCGCGCTGGCCGGACACCTGGCCCAGCGGCTGGTAGAAGCTCATCACCAGCGGGTTGGCTTCGGTGAGGCTGAGCAAGTGCTGCATGTCGACCACGGCCGAATGCGCGGCGAAACGCTCGCGGTAACCGGCCGGGAAGCCTTTCGGGAAGTCGGCCAGCACGTTGGTGCCGTGGGCTTCGCCGAAGCTTTCCACGACCAAGCTGGCGTAGTCGTCCTGCCAGCTGCGGCAGGCCTGCACCACTTCTTTTTCCAGTTGCAGCGGGTCGATGTCCAGGCGGTTCTTCGGGTCAACTCGCAGGATCAGCTGTACACGGGCCAGCACGGACTCGGAGAAGAACGTCCAGAATTCGCAGTCCGAGGCCTTCAGGCGATCCATCAGCACTTGCTGGATCTTCTGGCGCACTTCGGTGGAATAAATGTCGCGCGGCACATAGGCCAGGCAGTAGCAGAAACGACCGTACGGGTCTTTGCGCAGGAACACGCGGATCTTGTTGCGTTCCTGGATCTGCACAATCGACATCACGGTGCTGAACAGCTCGTCGACCGGGGTCTGGAACAGGTCGTCGCGTGGCAATACTTCAACCACCTGCGCCAGTTCCTTGCCCAGGTGAGCCTTGGGCTGGAAGCCGGAGCGGCGTTCGATTTCCGCAACCTTGCGACGGATATACGGAATCACCCGCACGCTTTCGCCATACACCGACGAGGTGTACAGGCCCATGAAGCGGTGTTCCTTGATCACTTTGCCGTCGGCGCTGATCTCACGGATCGACACATAGTCCGGATACGCCGGACGGTGCACGCGGCTCGGATGCGCGGCCTTGGCGAACGACAGCACAGTCGGTTCACGCAGGTAGGCTACGGCATAGTCTTCGATGCGCAGGTCATCGGCGGTGAGGCCGGCGCGCAGTAGTTTGGTCAGACCGAGGAACGAATCGGCGTCATATTCGATATGACCGCCGTCTGCCTCGTCACGTACCACGAACTCTTCATAGCCGAGGAAGGTGAAGTGGTTGCCCACCAGCCATTCCAGGAAGTTCTTGATCTCGGCTTTCTCTTCGCCGTCGATGCTGAACTGGCTGGCGTCGATACCGGCCAGCAGGTCCTGGACCTTGGCTTTCATCGGTTCGAAATCGGCCACGGCCACGCGCACTTCGCCCAACACCTGCTCCAGCTCTTTGCTCAGCACGTTCAGTTCGGCGGCGTTGGCGCAGCGGTCGATTTCCAGGTACATCAGCGATTCTTGCAGGATGCCTTCGCCCTGGGTGCCTTTTGGCAGGATCTCCAGCAGCTCGCCCTTGGCGCCACGGCGTACGCTGAGCACGGTGGTCTGCAAGGTGTGAATGCTGTAGCCGCGACGGTTCAGCTCGGTACGCACCGAATCCACCAGGAACGGCAGGTCATGGTGCAGCACTTCGACCGCGGTATGGGTCGACTGCCAGCCATGACGTTCGTAATCGGGGTTGTAGACCCGCACTTGCGGTTGGGTGTGGTCAAAGCGCTCAAGCAGGCGCCAGGCAGAAAGAGTGCAACCGGCCAGGTCGGAAAGGCGACGCTGGGTCAGTTCGTCCAGGGAAATGATGCCGAAGAATTGTTCAGCGAACAGCGCCACTTGTGGCAGTGCCTGTTCACTGATGTGCTGCGCCAGTGCCGCTTGCAGTTGATGCTGGAAGTCGGCCTTGCTGGCTGCGGTGAAGAACGCCATCTGTGGTACTCCGCTTGGGCTTGTTATTGATGGAAGCGTCGCGTGTTATCCCCTTGCGGGGAGACCGTCAGCGCTGTTCGCTGGTACTGATATAAGCACACTAGCGAATCAGGGTGACAGGTGGGTGAAGCTGGACAAGACAATGAGGTCACATACAACTTCCATAAGATGCGCACCTTGCCGGGTGACGGTACGACGGGCAGGTCAGGCGCCTGGCTCATGCACATCCGTTGCTCAGCTTAACGAGTGTGGGAAGCCCACTGCTTGCGACGCTGCGACATATTCGGTCATCGGTAAGCAGGCGCTGGGTTGCGACTTGGGCAACCCGCTATTTCCAGGCAAAAAACCGCCTGTTGAACGGCCTGCGAGTACCAGAAATGACTGATATTGCCCCTCAGGTCATGCACTAGGTCTGACACAGGATGCAGCACAAAATTCGCCGCAATGGCACAATTGCCCGCATTACGCCTTACCCCAGACAGGATTCCCCATGCTGCAGCTGAAAACCGATGCCCTGATGGTCACCCCGTGCGATGACGAAGAAGACAACATGGCAATGCTGTGCTGTCACGGCAAGAACGGCGAGATGTTCATGCTGACCCGTTACCCGGATGAAGACGAAGTGGAACTGACCTGGGATTACGAGCCGTCGACCCTCGACGGGCTGAAAGTCACCCTGGGCGCCACGACGCTGCTGGTTGAGCTGGCCGCAGGCGATGCCGATGCACTGGGCGGCAAGGACCAATTGGAGATCACCCACGCCACAAGCGCGTCGGACCTGGCCGAAGTCGAGGAAACCCTGCAAAACATCCTCAAAGGCACTGGCACCTACGTCCGTGCGTGATGCCTCGCACACAAAATTCCTACAAGTATTGCCAAAAATACCCGTTACGCCGTTAGTCGCCAGCCCCTTCGATGCATTAAAGTAAGCCTCCCAAGCCCGGCGTTTTTTCTCGACCACCGGGCTCATCTCTCCAGGAACCGTCATCGATGGAACATCGTGAAGCGCTGCTCGCGCTGCGAACCTTTCTTTCTACGCAGATTCTCGGCCAGGAAAAACTCATCGATCGCCTGTTGATCGCCTTGCTCGCCGACGGCCATATGCTGGTGGAAGGCGCGCCGGGCCTGGCCAAGACCAAGGCCATCAAAGAGTTGGCCGAAGGCATCGAAGCGCAGTTCCATCGTATCCAGTTCACCCCCGACCTGTTGCCCGCCGACATCACCGGCACCGAGATCTATCGCCCGGAAACCGGCAGCTTCGTGTTCCAGCAAGGACCGATCTTCCACAACCTGGTGCTGGCGGACGAAATCAACCGCGCCCCGGCCAAGGTGCAGTCGGCCTTGCTGGAGGCCATGGCCGAGCGCCAGGTCAGCGTCGGGCGCAGCACGTATGACCTGTCGCCGCTGTTCCTGGTGATGGCCACGCAAAACCCCATCGAGCAGGAAGGCACCTACCCGCTGCCCGAGGCCCAGCTCGACCGTTTCCTGATGCATGTGAAAATCGGTTTCCCGGACGCCGCCGTCGAGCGGCGCATCCTGCAACAAGCCCGTGGCGAAGCGCTCAACGGCGAAACCAAGCCGGAGCGCCGCGTCAGCCAGCAGGCGATCTTCGCCGCACGCAAGGAAATCCTCGGTCTGTACATGGCAGACGCCGTGGAGGAATACCTGGTGCAACTGGTGATGGCCACGCGCACCCCGGCCAAGTTCGACCCGGAAATGGCCGAGTGGATCGCCTACGGCGCCAGCCCACGCGGCTCCATCGCCCTCGACCGCTGTGCCCGCGCCCATGCCTGGCTGGCCGGTCGCGACTTCGTCAGCCCGGAAGATATCCAGGCGGTGCTGTTCGACGTGCTGCGCCATCGCATCATCCTGTCGTTCGAGGCCGAAGCCGCCGGCATTGACCAGGACCGTGTGGTGCAGCGCATTCTCGACGTCGTTGCCGTCGCTTGAAACCCATGAACGCCGGTGATGGGATCCGCGTCACGCTCAGCGAATTGATCGAGATGCGCCATCGCGTGCGCGAAGTGCAGCTGTTTTCCACGCCGAGTCAGCGCAGCCCGTTGATCGGCCTGCACCACTCCAAGCTGCGCGGGCGTGGCGTGGACTTCGACCAGGTGCGCGTGTACCAGGCCGGCGACGACGTGCGCACCATCGACTGGCGCGTCACCGCACGCACTCAGGAGCCGCACACCAAGCTGTTCCATGAAGAACGCGAACGGCCGATCTTCATCATGGTGGAGCAAAGCTGCCGGCTGTTTTTCGGCTCGGGGCAGATGTTCAAGTCGGTGCTGGCCGCCCAAGCCGCCAGCCTGATCGGTTGGGCCGCGTTGGGGCATAACGACCGTGTGGGCGGGCTGGTGTTCGGCGACAACGAACACTACGAAATCAAACCGCGCCGTAGCAAGCAAAGCCTGCTGCAACTGCTCAACCGCCTGGTGCGGGTCAACCAGAGCCTGAGCACCGAAAGCCGGCCCGAAGCCGACGCCCTCGGCATGGCCCTGCGCCGTGGCCGCGAGGTGTTGCGCCCTGGCAGCCTGGTGATTGTGATCTGCGATGAGCGCGCACTGACCGAAGGCGCCGAGCAACAGCTGAGCTTGCTGTCGCGGCATTGCGATTTGCTGCTGTTGCCGATCTCCGACCCACTGGACCACGCCCTGCCCGCCGCCGGGCTGCTGCGTTTCGCCGAGCGCGGCGCCCAGCTGGAACTGGACACGCTGAATTTCGACCTGCGCCAGGCCTACAAGGCCCAGGCCGAAGCGCGCCTTGCGCGCTGGGAGCTGCTCGCGCAGAAACTGCGCGTACTGCTGATGCCCTTGAGCACCCAGAGCGAAATGGTCGAGCAACTGCGCGAATACCTCAACCCGCAACGCCCGGTTAAAAAACAATGAGCAGCCTTGACCAACTGCAACCGCTGATCGCCCCACCCGCCATCGGCTTCTGGCCGCCCGCGCCGGGTTGGTGGCTGTTGCTGCTGGTGATTCCGCTGCTCGGCTGGGGCCTGTGGTCACTGCGTCGCTTTCTGCCGACCCGCCGCCCCATCGCCCGTGCCGAACAACCCTTGGACCCGCTGCGCATCGCCGCCCTGGCAGAGCTTGCGCTCATGCCCAAGCCTTACGATGGCGCGCCCGCCGGTGCCTGGCTGCAACAGCTCAACGGCCTGCTCAAGCGCCTGTGCCGCAACGACTACCCCTACAGCCAGAGCCACACCCTCAACGGCCGCAAATGGCTGGCATTCCTCGACAACCGCTGCCCCGCCGCAGGCCTCACGCGCTGGATGGTCTTGGTCGAAGGCGCCTACAAACCCGAATGCAAACTCGACGACAAGGCCATCGCCGGCCTGACCCAGGCCGTCGACACCTGGATTCGCAAACATGTTTGAGTTCGCCTGGCCGTGGATCTTCGCCCTGTTGCCCTTGCCGTGGTTGATGCGCCTTGTGCTGCCGGCCGCCGACAGCGGTGAGCCCGCCTTGAAGGTCAGCTACCTCAGCGACCTTGAAGGCCTGGCCCGTCGCCGCGCCCGCGTCAACCTGCCCGGCTGGCGCCAGCAAGCGCCGTTCGTGGTGCTGTGGTTGCTGCTGCTCACCGCCGCCGCGCGCCCGGAATGGCTCGGCGAACCGTTACCGATTGCCGCCAGTGGCCGCGATCTGCTGGTGGCGGTGGACGTGTCTGGCTCCATGGATTTCCCCGATATGCATTGGCAGGACGACGACGTAAGTCGTTTGAGCCTGGTCAAGCACCTGCTTGGCGATTTCCTTGAGGAGCGTGAAGGCGACCGCGTCGGCCTGATCCTGTTCGGCAGCCAGGCCTACCTGCAGGCGCCACTGACTTTTGATCGCCGCACCGTGCGCGCCTGGCTGGACGAAGCGCGCATCGGCATCGCCGGCAAGAACACCGCGATTGGTGACGCCATCGGCCTGGCCCTCAAACGCCTGCGCCAGCGCCCGGCGCAGAGCCGCGTGCTGATCCTGGTCACTGACGGTGCCAACAATGCCGGGCAGATCGACCCGCTGACCGCCGCGCGCCTGGCGGCGGAAGAAGGCGTGAAGATCTACCCGATCGGCATCGGTGCCGACCCGGAACAAACCGGTTCCCTGGGCATCCTGGGCGTCAACCCGAGCCTGGACTTGGACGAACCGGCACTCAAGGCCATCGCCGAAGCCACCGGCGGCCAGTACTTCCGTGCCCGCGATGGTGAAGAGTTGCAAGCGATCAAAGCGACCCTCGACAAACTCGAGCCCGTCGAACAGCAACCCACCCAAGCGCGCCCGGCCCTGGCGTTGTACAGCGCGCCACTGGCCCTGGCCTTGGTGCTGAGTATGTTGCTGGTGATTCAGGAGCGCTGGCCGAACAACGCGTTGCAACGGCTGTTCAACAAACTGTCGAGCAAGGGGATTTTCCTGCAACAACACCCTGAGTGGCGCCAGCGCCTCAAACGCCTGCGTTTGCGGAGGCGTCGATGATCGACCTGTGGCCGCATTGGTTTCGTCCATGGTGGTTGTTGCTGCTGCCGTTACTCGGCTGGTTGCTGTGGCACCTGTGGCACCGGCAAAAGCGCGCCGGGCGCTGGCAGATGATCCTGCCGCCGGCCTTCCACGCGGTGTTGCTCAGTGGTGGCAACGGCCGCGAGAGCAAATCGCCCTGGGTGGTACTGGGCATTGCCTGGCTGTTAGCCGTATTGGCGTTGCTCGGCCCGAGCTGGCAGCGTGTGGAGCAGTCCAGCCAGAAGCCTTCCGACCCGTTGGTGGTGCTGCTGGAACTGACCCCGGAAATGCTCGCCACCGACAGCCCGCCCAACCGCCTGGAACAGGCACGGCGCAAGCTGTACGACTTGTTGCAGGCACGTACCGATGCGCAAACCGCCATCGTCGTGTATGCCGGTAGCGCCCACACGTTGGTGCCGCTGTCGGACGACCTGGCCACCAGCCGCAACTTGCTGGAAGCCTTGCGCCCGTCGATCATGCCTGAGCCCGGCCATCGCGCCGACCTGGCCGTCGAGAAAGCCCTCGGCCTGCTCAAGCAAGGTGGCCTCGGCCAGGGTCGCTTGCTGCTGATCGGTTCGTCGCTGTCCAAACAGGAACGCCAGGGCATTCGCCTGCTGCTGCAAAACGCACAATCGCCCACCTTGTCGATCCTTGGCATCGGCAGCCGCGAAGGCACGCCAGTCACCCAGGAAAGCGGTGAATTCCTCAAGGACGAACAAGGCGCGATCCTGGTACCGCGTCTCGACAGCCCGACACTCAAGGCCTTCGCCAGTGAAATGGGCGGCCGCTACCGTGCCGCGCGCCTGGACGACAAGGACCTGCGCCAACTCGGCGTGCTCGACCCGCCGCAAACCTTGCGCAATGACGGCCAACTGCTGCACCTCGATACCTGGGCCGACCAGGGTTACTGGCTGCTCCTGCCCCTGCTGCTGCTCGCCGCCTGCGCCGGACGGCGTGGTTGGTTGTTCTGCCTGCCGCTGCTGCTGTTGAGTGCGCCGCAGCCCAGCTACGCGTTCGGCTTGCAAGACTTGTGGCTGCGTCCCGACCAGCAAGGCCAATACCTGCTGAAGAAAAAGCGCCCCGCCGAAGCCGCCGAACACTTCGAAGACCCGCAGTGGAAAGGCGTGGCGCTTTACGAGGCCGGCAACTATGCCGAGGCGATCAAGCTGTTTGCCGAAGGCAATGACGCCTACTCCCACTACAATCGGGGTAACGCCCTGGCCAAGTCCGGCGAACTGGAAGCCGCCATTGACGCCTACGAACAGGCCCTCGAAGCCCAGCCCGACCTGCAACCAGCCCTGAAAAACAAGGCGCTGGTGGAGGCACTGATGCAGGAGCAAGCCGAACCGGAACCCGCCGAACCTGCAAAAAACGAGGATGACGAAACCACCCAACCCGGCCAAACTGCGCAACCGGGCGCCAGCGGGCAAAACGCCACGGGCGGCGAGCCGTCTTCCCAGGGCCAGGGCGAAGCCGGGACTGACGACACCCAACCCGGCAACACGCCGCAAACCACGGGTAACGAAGTGCCGGGCAGCGAACTGGGCGACGAACAAACCACCACCCCGCCGCTGCGCCCCAATGACGCCAGCCTCGACGGTGAGCACCGCCAGGCCCTGGAGCAATGGCTGCAGGAGATCCCGGACAACCCCGGCGAACTGCTGCGCCGCAAATTCTGGTACGAACAGCAACAACATCAGGACAAGACTCGATGAGCCGCCGCACCACCCTACTGCTCCTGCTCGCCCTTTCGGCAGGCCACGCCCAGGCGGCGAACCTGTCCGCCAGCGTCGACCGCAGCCGCGTCAACTCCGGGGAAACGGTGGAACTGACGGTGGAATCCAGCGATGTCACGCAGTTCGGCAAGCCAGACCTGACGCCGCTGGATGCGCAGTTCGAAGTCAGCGGCACGCGCCAGATCAACCAACTCACCACCCTGGGCGGCGATAACCACGCCACCACGCGCTGGATCATCACCCTGCTGCCCAAGGAAAACGGCACGGTGGTCATCCCGCCCATGCAGGTGGGCGACTACAAGACCCAGCCGATCAGCCTGCAAGTGGTCGAAACCGCCAGCCAGAACACCGCCGCCGAGCTGGCGCCGGTGTTTGTCGAGGCCAACCTCGACCAGACCAGCGTCTACGTGCAGGCCCAGGCGCTGTTGACCGTGCGCGTCTACCATTCGGTGTCGCTGTATGACGACAGCAGCCTCACGCCCTTGCAGATTGCCGATGCGCGCGTGGAGCAGTTGGGCGAGTCGCGCACCTACGAGAAGGTCATCAACAGCATCCGCCACGGCGTGATCGAAACCCGCTACGCGATCTACCCGCAACACAGCGGCACGCTGGCGATCCCGGCGCAGACCTTCAGCGCGACGCTGGTGGAGTCGCGCCCGCCCCAGGAAAACACCCTGCAAGGCACCAAGCCGGGCAAGCTGATCCACATCAGCTCGGCGGAGTTGCCCCTGGTGGTCAAACCCAAGCCCGCGCTGTACCCCGCTGATACCCCGTGGCTGCCAGCGCGCAGCCTCACCCTCAGCGAAAGCTGGAACCCGGAGCCGGAGCATGTGCAGGTCGGCGACTCCCTGACCCGCAGCCTCACGGTCAAGGCCGAGGGCCTGTCCAGTGCACAACTGCCGGCCCTGCCCAGCACCGAGATCAATGGCCTGCGCCGCTACCCGGACCAACCGGTGCTCGCCAACCAGACCAACGACCGTGGCCTGATCGGCAGCCGCGAAGACCGCGAAGCCCTGGTGCCCACCCGCGCCGGCAGCCTGGAACTGCCCGCCGTGGAAGTGGTGTGGTGGAACACCCACGAAGACCACCTTGAGCGCACCAGCCTGCCCGCGCGCACCCTGCAGGTTGCGATCAACCCGAGCCTGGCAGTGGACACGCCCGCCACGCCCACCGTCATCACCGCGCCAGATGATGAGCGCCTGTGGCTGTGGCAACTGAGCACGTTGATCCTCGCCTGCACCACCCTGCTGGGGTTTGGCTTGTGGTGGCGTGCCCGCCGGCAACCGGCCGTGCAACGTGCCGCGCAAACCGGCCCGAGCCCGCGCACGCTGCTCGACGACCTCAAGCGCGCCACCCAGGCCAACGACCCGCAAGCCACCCGTCAGGCCCTCGACGCCTGGGCCCGCCAACAGCCGGAAACCTTGGCGGACATGGCCGCGCGGTTCGTGCCGCTGTCGGATGCGTTGGATGGCTTGAACGGCGCGCTGTACAGCGAGAGCGGGCATTTCTGGCTGGGTGAAGACCTGTGGCGTGCGGTGAAGGCGATCCCGATGGCTGAGCGCGAGGTGGACCCGGCGGCGGACACCACCAGTTTGCCGCCGCTCTATCCCAAATAACCCGCCTGCTGTGGTGAGCAGGTTTTTTGTGGTGAATGGGCTTGTTGTGGTGAGCGGGACGCCCAGCCGATCAACTGTCATGCATTGTTAAAGGCCAGCAATCCATATCGCTTTAATTTGCAGGAAGTTTCCTAGACAATCCCACGGCCTTGCGCCTGCTCACTCCACTGGCTAGCCTTCGCTCCGTCGCTGCACATCAGCGATCGGGTGTGAGATCCCGTGAATTTGTAGGCGCCATGAGCAACATGCTCTATGGCAGCTGTGTGCGGGCAGACTTCGGTCTGGCCGGGTGCGCCTACAAATCCGGTATCTCACCCCGCACATAGCTGCCACCTTTTGACGTGTGAGATCGGCAAAAGAATGGCTCCAAACCCTGTAGGTACCTTCATGAACAAAATCGTCCCCGACCCACCACCCACCTTCACCGTTCACCACGACCTCAGCTTCGAAGACGCCCTCGCCCAGATCTGCGACCTGCTGCGTTGCGCAGCCGCGACCGCTGCTGGCACCACCCAAGCGCTAAGCAGTGATCAGCGCCACATGGCCGGCGCCACCGAGCACTTGATCAACAGTGCCAGAATCCTGGCTGACCGAGCGCTAGACTGCCTGCACACCGCCTGACCCTTGTGGGAGGGCGCTTGTCCCCTCCCACAGGTTTACAGGGTAAACTCCCCTCCTTTTCATCTCTTCAACGGAGTTCGCCTTGCGTCTGTTTCACACCTCCGACTGGCACCTGGGCCAAAACCTCCACGGCCAGGAACGCGACTTCGAACACGCCTGCTTTCTTGAGTGGCTGCTGGGCCAACTGAACACCCATCTGCCGGATGTACTGCTGATCGCCGGCGATATCTTCGACACAGTCAACCCGCCGCTCAAGGCACAGGAGCGTCTGTATGACTTCATCATCAGCGCCCACGAACAGAACCCCAAGCTAACGATTGTGATGATCGCCGGCAACCATGACTCCGGCTCGCGTATCGAACTGCCCGCGCCGTTGATGCGCCGCCTGCGTACCCATGCGTTGGGCCGGGTGCTGTGGCTGGATGATGGCCAATTAGACGCCGAACGCCTGCTGATCCCCCTGCCGGACGCCAAAGGCAAGATCGCCGCCTGGTGCCTCGCGTTGCCGTTCCTGCGCCCGGCAGAAGTGACCGGTGCGCACTTGGGTGACGACTACCTGCGCGGCATCGGCCAGGTGCATGAATGGCTGATCGCCGCCGCCAACGTCAAGCGCAAAAAAGGCCAGGCGCTGATCGCCATCAGCCACGCGCACATGGCCGGCGGCTCGGTGTCGGAAGACTCTGAGCGCAGCCTGATCATCGGCAATGCCGAGGCGCTGCCAGCCAGCCTGTTTGATCGAAGTGTCGCTTACGTCGCCCTCGGCCATTTGCACAAGCCGCAAAAGGTCAATGGCGAGGAACGCATTCGCTATAGCGGTTCGCCAATTCCGCTGTCGTTTTCCGAAATCGGCTACAAGCACCAGATCCTCGACGTGACCTTCCAAGGCCAATGCCTGGTGAACGTCGAACCAATCCTGATTCCACGCTCGGTCGACCTGCAACGGCTGGAAGCCGCGCCGCTGGCCGATATCCTCAAGGCCCTGGCCGAGTTGCCCGACGTCGATCTGCTGGCCGAAACCCAGCGCCATCCTTGGCTGGAAGTGCGCGTGCGCCTCGACGAGCCGCAACCCGACCTGCGCCAGCAGATCGAAAGCGCCCTGCAAGGCAAGGCCGTGCGCCTGGTGCGCATCGCCGCTGAATACGCGGGTAACGGCAGCCGTGAAGACGAAGGCGACGACCGCCTGATCGAACTCGACCAGCTCACGCCCCAGGAACTGTTCAGCCGCGCCTGGCTGGACAGTTATGGCAGTGAAGTGGATGAACAGACCTTGAAGGACTTCGCCGTGCTGCTCCAGGAAGTGCAACAGGAGGAGGAACAGCCATGAAGATCCTCGCCATCCGCCTGAAAAACCTGGCTTCTCTGGCCGGCCCGTTTGAAATCGACTTTACTGCCGAGCCCCTGGCCAGTGCCGGGTTGTTCGCGATTACCGGGCCGACCGGCGCGGGTAAAAGTACCCTGCTTGATGCCTTGTGCCTGGCGTTGTTTGGCGCGGTGCCACGCCTGGGCGACACCGGCCAGGCGAAGATGCCGGATGCCGACAGCGACATTTCCATCGGTGACCCGCGCACCTTGTTACGGCGCGGTACCGGTGGCGGTTATGCCGAAGTGGATTTTGTCGGCGTGAGTGGCCGGCGCTATCGCGCGCGCTGGGAAGCCAATCGCGCCCGTGACAAGGCCAGCGGCAAGTTGCAGAACAGCCGCCAGAGCCTGATCGACCTGGACAGCGACCAACTGCTGGCCAGCCAGAAAACCGAATACAAAACCCAGCTGGAATTGGCCCTGGGCCTGAACTTCGAACAGTTCACCCGCGCCGTCTTGCTCGCGCAGAGTGAGTTCAGCGCCTTCCTCAAGGCCAACGACAACGAGCGCAGCGAACTGCTGGAAAAGCTCACCGACACCGCCCTGTACACCCAACTCGGGCGGCGCGCGTTCGACAAGGCCAAAGAGGCCAGGGATGCGCACAAGCAGCTGCAGGACCAGGCCACCGGCGTGGTGCCCCTGGCGCCCGAAGCACGTGTGGAGCTGGATCAGCAGTTCGATGCCGCGCAAACCCAGCTCAAGACCCAGCAAGCCCAACTCAAGCAACTTGAGCTTCAGCACACCTGGCTCAAGGAGCTGCGCGAATGGCAGGAACGCCAACTCGCTGCCACCGAACAACTGCAGCGCGCACAGGCCGACTGGGATAACCAAGGTCAGCAACGTGAAGACCTGAGCCGCCTGGACCAATTGGCGCCACAGCGTCACCAGTTTGCGCGCCAGGCCGAACTCGGCAGCGTGCTTGCCCCGTTGGCCGTGCAGATTCAGTCGCATATCCAACAGCAAGGCGAACTGAATACCCGCCAGGAGCAGGCCCGGCAACAACAAGCCAGCGCGCAAACTGCGTTGGCTGAGGCCCTGAAAAACCAAACGGATGCAGTGCCATTACTGCGACAGGCGTTTGAAGAGCAAAGCACCCTCGCCCACTTGACCAAGGAGCTGGCCAAGCGCACCGAGGACCAACAGCAACACGAAAGCGCCTGCGCCGAAGGTCAGGCCCACCTCACTGCGCTGCTGGAAAAGCAGAATCACGTTACTGAGCGCCTGCAACGCCTGGCGACCGAGCTTGAGCACAGCGTCGCCCTTGCGCCGCTGAGCGATGCCTGGACCGCCTACCGCGACCGCTTGCAACAGCTGACGCAGATCGGCAATCGCCTGAATAAAGGCCAGGCCGAACTGCCGCAATTGGAGCAACGTGCGACCCGCGCCGCCGAGCAGTTCACTCAGCAACGCGAAGCCCTGGACCTGCTGTATCAGGAGGCCGGTGCCGAGCCTCACGCCGTGGCCGAGCAGATCCAGTTGCTGGCGAGCCTGCTGCAAGACAATCGCAAACAGCAGCGCGCCTTTGAAGACCTGACGCGCCTGTGGGACAACCAGCAACAGCTGGACCAACACGCCGCCAACCTGACGCAAAAGCTCACCGACGCCCAACAGCAACGCGAACAACTGAACCAGACCGGCCTGCAAACCAAGGCCGAGCTGACCGTTGCCGAACAGACGCTGAACGTGACCAAGCGACTGTTGGAACGCCAGCGCCTGGCCCGCAGCGCCAGCGTCGAGGAGTTGCGCGAGCAATTGCAGGACGACCAACCCTGCCCGGTGTGCGGCAGCCACGAGCACCCGTATCACCAGCCCGAAGCGTTGCTGCAAAGCCTCGGTCGACATGACGAAAACGAAGAAGCCACCGCGCAGAAAGCCGTGGACAGCCTCAAGGAAAAACTCACCGAGTTGCGTGGCGAAGTGGGCGGTTTGATCGCCCAGCAAAAGGAATACCTGCAACAGCAGGAACACCTGACCACGCAACAGCAAGCCCTCCAGCCAAGCCTGGATGCGCACCCGCTGGCTGCGTCAATGCTCAACCAGGAACCCGCCAAGCGCAGCGCCTGGCTTGAACAGCAACTGGGCCAACTGAACCAAAGCATCGCCCAGGACGAACAACGCCAAAGCGCCCTGCTCAACCTGCAACAAAACGCCGGGCGCTTGCAGCAGCAACTGCAAGCGGCCCAGGAAGCCAGCCAACAGGCCCGTCAATTGATGGTCGATCAGCAACGCGAGCTAACCAGCGACCGCGAACGCCTCGACCAGGAACTGAGCGCCTTCGCCAGCCTGCTGCCCGCAGAAACCCTGGAAGGTTTGCGCGCCGAGCCGGCCGCCACGTTCATGCAGCTGGACCAGCAAGTCAGCCAGCGCCTGGAGCAGCTGGGCCATCAACGCGATGAACTGGCCGAGCAACACGAACGCCAACAGGCGATCGAGAAGGAACAGACCCACCAACAGCATCGCCAGCAGCAACTCGACGCCCTGCGCCAGCAGGTCACCGAGCTGGCGACCCAACAGCAAGCAGCCCAGGCAAAACTCAGCACGTTACTGGGCGAGTACACCAGCGCCGAACACTGGCAGCAGCAACTGGAACAGGCCGTGACCCAGTCACGCCAAAGCGAAACCGACGCCAGCAAACAGTTGCAAGAGATCCACAACGCACTGATCCAGCTGGCGGCGGACCTCAAGGCACAACAGGAACGCGAACACGCGTTGCAGGCCGAACAACAGGCCGTCGTCACGCGTATCAGCGAATGGCGCGCCTTGCATCCGGAACTCGATGACGCTGGCCTCAACCGCTTGCTGGCCTACGATGACGCCCAGGTCAGCCAATTGCGCCAGCAGTTGCAGCTCAGCGAAAAAGCCGTCGAACAGGCCAAGGTACTGCTGCAAGAACGCGAACAACGCCTTGCCGACCATCAGGCCCTGCACAACGGCAACCTCGCAGCCGAAGAGCTGGACAGCACCTTGGCCACGCTCAATCAGCAACTTGCCGAGAGTGAAAAACACTGCGCTGAACTGCGCGCACGCCAATCCGAAGACCAGCGTCGCCAGGACGCCAACCAGGCCTTTGCCGAGCAGATCGCCAAGGCCTATGACGAATGGCAACGCTGGGCACGCCTGAACGCGCTGATCGGCTCGGCCACCGGCGACACCTTCCGCAAGATCGCCCAGGCCTACAACCTTGACCTGTTGGTGCATCACGCCAACGTGCAACTGCGCCAGCTGGTGCGGCGTTATCGCCTCAAGCGTGGCGGCAGCATGCTTGGCCTGTTGGTGATGGACACGGAAATGGGCGACGAACTGCGTTCGGTGCATTCGTTGTCCGGCGGCGAAACCTTCCTGGTGTCACTGGCGCTGGCCCTGGGGCTGGCGTCGATGGCCTCCAGCACGTTGAAGATCGAGTCGCTGTTTATCGATGAGGGCTTTGGCAGCCTTGACCCAGAATCCTTGCAATTGGCGATGGACGCGCTGGATGGCTTGCAGGCTCAGGGTCGTAAAGTGGCGGTGATCTCCCACGTGCAGGAAATGCACGAACGCATTCCGGTGCAGATCCAGGTCAAGCGCCAGGGCAATGGTTTGAGCACCTTGGAGGTCAAGTGAGCGAAGCGCTGCTGTATTCGTTCCGGCGCTGCCCCTATGCGATGCGGGCACGGCTGGCGCTGCGTTATTCGGGCGTACCGGTGCGCATCGTCGAGGTGAGCCTCAAGGCCAAGCCCGCCGAGATGCTGGCGCTGTCGCCCAAGGGCACCGTGCCGGTATTGAACGTTGATGGCAGGGTGATTGAAGAAAGCCTGGAGATCATGCAGTGGGCCTTGGCGCAAAACGATCCGGATAACTGGTTGCGGCACGGCGACCCGGCGGTATTCGCATTGATCGCCGAGAACGACCAAGGCTTCAAGTATCACTTGGATCGATACAAGTACGCCGAACGCTACCCGGAAAAACCGATGGAGCATTATCGGGCCGGGGGTGAGGTGTTCCTGCAAAAGCTGGAGGATTTACTGACGGACCACGCCTATTTGCTGGCGGATCATCCGAGCCTGGCGGACATGGCCCTGGCGCCATTTGTGCGACAGTTTGCCCATGTGGATCGGGAATGGTTTGCCGGCGCGCCGTATCCCCGGTTGCAGCAGTGGCTGGAGCGGTTTCTGCAATCACCGCTGTTTGTAGCGGTGATGGCGAAGGCTTAGCCCTGGACCAAATCCAACAGTCGCTCGCGGGCAATCTCAGGCTCACCGTCTACCAGATGCACGGAAGACAGGATGGGAGCGGAATAAAGCACCAGAATGAGTGCGGCGAGTCGGAGTGCCATGCTGTCGATTCCAGGAAGATGAGCGTCAATTTCTGAGCGTCAAATTTAAACACATGGCAATGTGATATCAATCTTTTTTCTTCTGCACATGCACAAACGCCAAACCACTCGAACGAGCCAGGCTTCGTTCCAGTGGTTTGGCGTCTGCTGGTGTGCAGGTTATTGCTGGGTTTTGTGATCCAGTGCGGCGTAGAAGTTGGCGCTTTGTTGCAGGTATTTCTGGGTGTAGGCGCTGGTGCTGGATTTTTTGCCGGAGACTTCCACACTGGCCGCGGCTGGCAGGGCAACAGTGGCGGAAACAGCGGAAGCGGCGATGATGGAGAAGAGATTCAGATTCATGTCGGTAACCCTTGTGTTCGTTTGGTTAAGTGGCCGGGGAAGGCCTTGGAACCAAACTTACGCCCGAGGGCTAAGCCTTAGAAATGCTTTGAAACAGTAGCCGCTATTAACAGAATTAATAGAAAGGCTCAGGCCCCGCATGACGGGGCCTGTGGCTTATTGACGCACCAGGAACTTGAGGTCGCTGGGCGCATCGATCGGCAATTTCTGCACGGTTTTACCCAGCAGGCCGGTTTTGGGGTCGCGTTCGACCACCACGATTTCGTTGCTGTTCTGGTTGGCGATCAGCAAGAACTTGCCGCTCGGGTCCAGGCTGAACTCACGCGGATGATCGCCTTCCACGGAGCGGCGCTGCAGTTCCTTGAGATGCGCGGTGGCCGGGTCGATGCTGAACACCAGCAGTTGATTGGCCGTGCCACGGTTGCTCAGGTACAGGAACTTGCCATCACTGGAGGCATGCAGCGCGGCACCGGCCTTGTCAGTCACCGGTTGCCCGGCGGCGAAATCCACCAGTTGGGTCTGGGTCAGTTGGCCGTCCTTGTAGTCGAACACCGCCACCTGCGCGCTCATCTCGGTGGTCAGCCAGGCATGCTTGCCATCGGCGCTGAACAACAAATGACGCGGGCCACTGCCGGGTGGCAATTGCACCGACGCCGGTTTCTCCGGGGTCAATGGCAGCTCAGGGTTGGCCTTCGGATCGTAGCGGTAGGCAAATACCTTGTCCGCCCCCAGGTCCTGCACAAACACGTATTTGCCATCGGGCGATGACACCACCGAATGCACATGGTTGGACGCCTGGCGCTCAGGGTTGACGCGACTGGCGGGGTGCCCGCTCAGTTGCACCGGAGCCGACAGCTTGCCCGTGGCATCCACCGGCAACACCGCCAGGCTGCCGCCCGGATCTTCCAGCACCGAATAGTTGGCGACAAACAGGTAGCGCCCATCGGCGGCCACGCTGGAATGGGTCGGCTCGTTGCCCAGGCTTTGCACCTGGTTGATCAGGGTCAGCTGATGATTCTGCGGGTCGATGCTGTAGCTGCTCACGCGCCCGACCGGGTCTTGCTGGCCGGGGCCGTTTTCGTTGACCACAAACAGGTGCTTCTGGTCCTTGGAGATCGTCAGCCACGACGGATTGTCCGCCTTGGCCGCCAGCACCGGCTGGCCCTGGAACTGGCCGGTACGGCTGTCGAATTGCAGGCGGTAGATCCCTTCGCTGCTGCCGGCGGTGTAGCTGCCCACCAAAAGTTCATAGGTCTCGGCCGGCGCGGCTTGCACCGACATGGCACCGACACTGCCCGCCATCAGCAGGGGCCAGAATTTACGCATCATCATCCGCTTCATCCTCATCGTTATTGTTGTCGCCCTTGATAGCGCTCAAGCAGACCAGACGGTGTTCGCCGTCTTCGTTGCGCAAGAGCCAGCTTTGCAAGCTGTCATCAAAGGTGGCGGCGTTCAGTTGTTCTGGACTGAACTTCCAACGCTTGAGTTCCCGGCCGTCCATGCTTTCGATCAGCAAGTGCTGGTCAAACGTGAAGTCGAAGGCGTGCAGCCCGTTGATGATCAGCATGTCGCTGTCGGTCAGGGCGGTGCTCAGGTTGGGTTGCGAATCGGTCATGATGTGAAGTCACTGCGGGGGAAAAGACACATGATAGGTCAATTCCCCCGCGGTGCCTTGCGGCAATGGTCTAATCGATCAATGCGCGAAGAGTGAATTGCCCTTCTGCCCTGCCAGTTTCTCCGGCTTGATCAGGAACCGCGCCAGCGCCGGCAGCAGCCACAGCGCGCCGAACATGTTCCACAGCAGCATGAAGGTCAGCATCAGGCCCATGTCGGCCTGGAACTTGATGGCCGAGAAGATCCAGGTGCACACGCCGATTGCCAGGCACAGGCCGGTGAACAGCACGGCTTTACCGGTGGACTTGAGCGTCTGGTAGTACGCCTCTTGCAGCGGCAAGCCGGCGCGCAGGAAGCTTTCCAGGCGGCTGTAGATGTAGATGCCGTAGTCCACGCCAATCCCCACGCCCAGCGCCACCACCGGCAAGGTTGCGACCTTGACGCCGATACCCATGAACGCCATCAGCGCGTTGCCCAGCACCGAGGTCAGCACCAGCGGCAGCACGATGCACAGGGTCGCCGCCCAGGAGCGGAAGGTGATCATGCACATGGTCGCCACGCACAGGTACACCAGGATCAGGATGGTCAGCTCCGACTCCTTGATCACCTCGTTGGTAGCCGCTTCGATCCCGGCGTTACCGGCGGCGAGGATGAATTCCAGGCCGTCCTTGTTGTTTTCCTTGGCGAAGTCCTGCACCGCATGCACCGCGCGGTCGAGGGTTTCGGCCTTGTGGTCGTTGAGGAACACCAACACCGGCGCCAGGGAGCAGTTGTTGTTGTACAGGCCATCGGCACGGGCGATGGAGTTGTTCAGCACGTCCGGGTTACGCGACAGGGTTTCCCATTTCAGGTTGCCCTCGTTCATGCCCTTGATCATCTGCTTGGACACGGTCACCAGCGAGATCGCCGACTGCACGCCCTCGGTGTTCTGCATCTTCCACATCAACTGGTCGATGGGCGCCATGGCTTCATAGCGCGAGCAGCCTTCGGCCTTGGTCTTGACCATCACCACCAGCACGTCGGAGCTGGTGGAGTAGTTGCTGATGATGAAGTTGTTGTCTTTGTTGTAGCGCGAGTCCGGGCGCAGTTCCGGCGCGCCCTGGTCAAGGTCGCCGATCTTGAGGTTCTGGCTGTACCAGAGGCCGCCACCAAAGGCGATCAGGGCCAGGAAGATCGAGACCGGCGCGACTTTGGGGCTGGCGAATTTCGACAGCAGGCGCCAGAACGGGTGTTCGCGGTTCGCGTCTTTCTTGCTCTTGGCGATGGCGCGTTTACTGATGCCGACGTAGGAAATCGCCACTGGCAGCAGGATCAGGTTGGTGAACACGATAACCGCCACGCCGATAGAGGCGCCGATGGCCAGTTCGCGGATCACGCCGATGTCGATGATCAGCAGCGTGATAAAGCCCACCGCATCGGCGAGGATCGCGATCATTCCCGGCAGAAACAGCTGGCGGAAGGTGCGGCGTGCGGCCGTCAGCGCGTTGTCCGCTTCGCTGGATTGCAGGGCGATACCGTTGATCTTCTGCACGCCGTGGGAAATACCGATGGCAAAGATCAGGAACGGTACCAGCATCGAGTAAGGGTCCAGCCCGAAACCGGCGGCATGCATCAGCCCCAACTGCCAGACCACCGCCACCAGGGTGGTGCTCAATACAGCAATGGTGCTGCGCAGGCAGTTGGTGAACCACAGCAGCAGGACCAGGGTGATGCCGAACGCCACGCCGAAGAACAGCACCACCATGATCAGGCCATCGATCAGGTCGCCGACTTTCTTGGCGAAGCCGACGATGTGGATCTGCACGTTGGGGTTCTGCTCCTGGAACTTGGTGCGGATCTTGTCTTCGAGTTCATGGGAGAACTTGCGGTAGTCCAAGGCCAGCAACTTGCCCTGGTCCTGTGGGTCCGGGTAAGACTCCAACAGCGGGATGTCGACGATGCTCGACTTGAAGTCGTTGGCCACCAGGCGCCCGACCTGGCCGGACTTGAGCACGTTGTTGCGCAGTTGATCGAGGCTTTCCGGCGAGCCGTTGTAGCTCTGCGGGATCACTTCACCGCCGGCAAAGCCTTCTTCGGTCACTTCAGTCCAGCGGACGCTGGGGCTCCACAGCGACTTGAGGCCCGAGCGGTCGACCCCGGAAATGTAGAACACTTCGTCGTTGATCTGACGCAGAGTCTCCATGTACTCCTTGGTGAAGATGTCTCCGTCCTTGGCCTCCACCGAAATGCGCACCGTGTTGCCCAGGTTCGCCAGGTCATTGCGGTGCTCCATCATCTTCTCGATGAAGGGGTGCTTGAGCGGGATCATTTTTTCAAAGCTGGTGGACGGGCGAATCAAGGTCGCCTGCCAGAACAGGAAAATACTCACCAGCAGGCAGATCACGATCACTGCCGGGCGGTTGTTGAAGATCAGGCGCTCAAGAAAGGTCGCTTTATCGTTGTGATGACTGCTCATTCTTTCCCCGCCTTCTTATTGTTTTGTCGGTTCGGCGCCATCGGCTTTAGCGACGCGAACGCCCCCCTGCCCGGCCAGAATCAAGTTGCCATTGCCTGCCGCCGTGACGGACGAAAGCGAAATGCGGTCCGCACGGTTGAACACGCTGAAGGTCACGCCGTCGTCATGGCTGACCACCACGCTGCCGCCGTTGCCGACCACGACAATCGAGCCGTCCTCCAGCAAAGTCGCGCCGGACAAACCAAACTCCAGCGCTCCCCGCGCAGCGTTCAGTTCAACTTGCTCCCAGGTATTGCCGAAATCTGTGGAGCGGTACAGGTTGCCGCGCAAGCCATAGGCCAGCAGGGTTTGCGGCTGGGCGGTGCCGATCACGCCAAACAGCGAGCCCTCGTAGGGGCCTTCGAGTTTTTCCCAGGTCTGGCCGTCGTCGCTGGAGCGGAACATGCTGCCCTGCTCGCCAACGATGAACAGGCCGGCGTCCTTGATGTGGGCAATGGCGTTGAGGTGGTATTGGTCTTCGTTGTCGAGGCGGTCGCTGACGTCGTCCCAGGTCTTGCCGCCGTCGGTGGTTTCGATCAACGCACCGTAGGCGCCGACGGCCAGGCCGTGGTTGGCGTCGTTGAACCACACGTCGAGTAGCGGGGCTTCGCGTTTGAGGTCCTGGTACTGCTGGGTCCAGGTGGCGCCGCCGTCGGAACTGGCAAGAATCTGCGCATCATGGCCCACCGCCCAGCCCTGCTTGTCATCGACGAAAAACACTGCCGTAAGCAACTGTCGGGTGGGGACTTTGGCTTGGGTCCAGGTGCTGCCCTGGTCATCGGAATAGAGGATGTGCCCGCGATCACCGACCGCCACCAGGCGCTTGCCCGCGTGGACCACATCGATCATCAGGCCTTTGGCGGCCTTGGGGGATTCAATCGCAAACGAGGTATCGCTGGCGGCCTGGACGGCTGCCGGTAACACGACAGCGCCAAACAGCGAGAGCGCTGCGGCCAGCATCGCAACCCTGCGTGCGGCGCGTGGGCGGCAAACAACCCAACCCATGACAGGCTCACTCATAGACCTTTCTCCCATTTATTATTGTTATCGCTGCCTTCCGGGGCCTTGAAACCTGCAATCTAGAGCGCCTGGAGGAAGCAGGGGCCATCCTATCGGGCTTTCGAATCGTCTGACAATCGGCGCTACGTTATCTTTTGTTAACTGACGCCCTTTCGTCAGCGCCTGAATATAGCTGTATTCGCCGGGGTGATCGCCGAGGCAGCAATGAATTTTTATTCCATCTATTGAAATGTGGGAATTTTTATTCCATTAATAGTGTTCCTGAAAACAATAATCCAAAGGACCACGGCGATGCGTGAACTCGGAATCGGCTTGATCGGCACAGGCTTCATGGGGCGCGCCCACGCCTTGGCCTTCAATAACGCCCGCGCGGTATTCGAGCTGCCGCTGCACCTCAAGCTGGCAGCACTGGCCGACGCCGACACCGAACGCGCCCACCGCTGCGCCAAGGATTGGGGCTTTGCCCAGGCCCATGGCGACTGGCAGGCGTTGATCAATGATCCCAATGTCGACGTGGTGGCCATCACCACGCCCAACCATTTGCACTACCCCATGGCCATGGCCGCCATCGCAGCGGGCAAGGCGGTGTATTGCGAAAAACCCCTGGCCGTGAGCCTGGAACAGGCCGACACCATGCGCCGCGCCGCCAGTGCTGCGGGCGTGGTGACGCGGGTGGGCTACAACTACCAGCACAACCCGATGATCACCCTGGCACGGCAGATGATTGCGAGCGGCGAGTTGGGCGAGATCATCAGCTTCCAGGGTGAGTTCAGCGAAGATTTCATGGCTGATCCGGCCTCGCCATGGTCGTGGCGTTGTGAAGTGGAACACGCGGGCGGCGCCTTGGCAGACTTGGGCAGCCACTTACTGTCGATGGCGCGCTATCTGGTGGGCGACGTAGTGAGTGTGTGTGCCGACACCCAGACCGTCCACGCCCGGCGACCTGCCGTCAAAGGCAGCACCGACCTTAAATCGATTGCGGTGGATGACCAAGTGCACGCCCTGCTGCGTTTTGCCAATGGCGCACGCGGTACGGTGAGCAGCAGCTGGCTCAAGCAGGGCTACAAGAACCACCTGAGTTTCGAGATCAGCGGGACGAAAGGCACCTTGGCGTTCGATCAAGAGCGCTTGAATGAATTGCAGGTCTGTCGCGTTGGCCAGGACGGTTTCCAGCGTTTGCTCGCAGGCCCTGCCCTGCCGGGTTATGCGGTGTTCAGCCCGGCGGCGGGGCATCAGTTGGGCTACAACGAGCTGAAGACCCTGGAGGTGCAGGAGTTGATCCTGGCGCTGGCCGGTCAAGGTGCGGATGGCACGGACTTTGAGGCGGCATGGGAAGTGGAGCGGCTGGCGACGGCGATTCGCGTGGCGGCCAGAGAAGAACGCTGGGTACAGGTCGAAGAGGTTTAACAGCGCCGAACCTTGTGGTGAGCGGGCTTGCCCCGCGCGGGGCAAGCTCGCTCACCACAAAAAGAGAAGTCTAGCGCAGTGCCCGGCGCAGGACTTTACCGACGGTGGTCTTCGGTAACTCAGTGGTGCGGAACTCCACGTACCTGGGTACCTTGTACCCCGTCAGGTACTCCCGGCAATGCGCAAGAATCTGCTCCTGGGTCAGGCTCGGGTCCTTGCGCACCACGATGATCTTGACCTTCTCCCCGGTCACGCCATCTTCTACACCAATGGCCGCCACTTCGGCCACGCCAGGGTGCAGCGCTACCACGTCCTCGATTTCATTGGGGTACACGTTGAAGCCGGAGACCAGGATCATGTCCTTCTTGCGGTCCACCAGGCGGATATAACCACGCGTGTCCATCACGCCGATATCACCGGTCGACAACCACCCCTCGGCATCCAGCACTTCGGCAGTGGCCTCCGGTCGTTTCCAGTAGCCCTGCATCACCTGTGGCCCGCGCACTTGCAGTTCGCCCTGTTCGCCAATCTCAGCCAACTCACCGTCTTCGCGCACAAACCGCACCCAGGTCGAGGGCAATGGCACGCCGATGCTGCCGGTGAATTCCATCTCGCGCATGCGTGCAATGTTGATCGGGCTGATGCTCACCACCGGCGAACATTCGGTGAGGCCGTAGCCTTCGATGATCGGCAGCCCGGTGACTTCCTTCCAGCGCTTGGCCACCGCCGTGTGCGTGGCCATGCCGCCGGCGATCACCATGCGCAGGTCGGAAAAGTCCCGTGCGCAGAACTCCTTGTTCTCGAGCAGGCCGTTAAACAAGGTGTTGACCCCGGCAATCCCGTTGAAGCGCTCCTTGCGCAGGATCATCTGCACGCGTTTCACGTCCCGTGGGTTGGCGATCAGGATGTTGCGCCCTCCCAGGCACATGAACATCAGGCAGTTCACCGTCAGGGAAAAGATGTGGTACAGCGGCAGCAAGGTGACGTTGGTTTCTTGCTTGTCCTGGTCCAACTGATCACCGACCCAAGCCTTGGCTTGCAGCAGGTTGGCGATGATATTGCGGTGACTGAGCATCACACCCTTGGCATCGCCGGTAGTGCCGCCGGTGTATTGCAGGAAGGCCAGGTCGTCGAGGTGCATCTCCACCGGGAAATGAGTGAGCGCCCGTCCCTGTTTCAGCACCTGGTTGAAGCGCAGCGAGCCGCGCAGATTGAACGCTGGCACCTGCTTTTGCACGCTACGCAGGATGAAGTTCATCGCGGCGCCCTTGAACGTCCCCAGCAAATCGCCGATGGCCGCGATCACCACGCGCTTGACGCTGCTGCCGGTGATGACTTTCTCCAGGGTGTGGGCGAAATTCTCGAAGATCACCACGGTTTCCGCGCCGCTGTCCTTGAGCAGGTGCTTGAGCTCATGGGAGGTGTACAGCGGGTTGACGTTGACCACCACCGCGCCGGCCAGGATCGTACCCAACAGGCAAATCGGATACTGCAAGCAGTTGGGCATCATCAGCGCAACACGATCACCCTTCTTGACGCCCTGCCCCTGCAGCCAGGCGGCAAAGGCATAGCCTTGCACCTGCCAGTCGGCGTAGGTCATTTCGGTGCCGATGCTGACGTACGCCACCCGTTCGCGAAACTTCTCCAGGTGCTCCAGGAACACCTCGCGCAGCGAAGGGTAGTCCTCGATAGCGGCGTCGATATCTGCCGGGACGCCGGGCAGGTAAGCGTTCAACCAGATCCGTTCGGTGTGTTCCAGGCTTACAGCGTTCATGGCAGTCTCCTTGTTGTTGTTTTTGATAGAGCTACTTTTCGACGATGGCGGTAATGCCCAGCCCGCCCGCCGCGCAGATGGAAATCAGGCCGCGCCCGCCGCCGTTCTCATGGATGATCTTGGCCAACGCCGCCAACTGCCTGCCTCCCGTGGCGGCAAAGGGATGGCCGCAGCCCAGCGAGCCACCGTTGACGTTCATCTTCGCGCGATCAATGGTGCCCAGCGGCGCCTCCAAGCCAAGACGTTCGCGGCAATAATCCGGGTCTTCCCAGGCCTTGAGCGTGCACAACACCTGGGCGGCAAAGGCTTCGTGGATCTCGAAGAAGTCGAAGTCCTTGAAGCTCAGGCCTTCGCGTTTAAGCATGCGCGGCACGGCGTAGGCCGGGGCCATCAGCAAGCCTTCGGTGCCGTCGACAAAATTCACCGCTGCGGTTTCGCCGGTACGCAGGTTAGCGAGCACCGGCCAGCCGTTGGCGGCGGCCCACTCTTCACTGGCCAGCAGCACCACCGAGGCGCCGTCGGTCAACGGAGTGGAGTTACCGGCGGTAAGGGTGCCGTTCTGGCGGTCGTAGGCTGGAGACAGGCCGGCGAGTTTTTCCAGGCTGGCATCGGCGCGCAGGTTGTTGTCCCTGGTCAGGCCGCGATGGGGGCTGATCAGGTCGTCGAAGAAGCCGCGTTGGTAGGCCGCCGCCAGGCGCTGGTGGCTGGTGAGGGTCAGCTCATCCTGGGCCAGGCGCTTGATCTGCCAGCGCTTGGCCATTTCTTCGCAGTGCTCACCCATGGATAGGCCGGTGCGCGGCTCGCCGTTGCGCGGCAGCAACGGCTTGAAGAACATCGACGGCCGGACCTTGAGCAACGTCTTCAGCTTGTCGCCCATGCCCTTGGCACGATTGGCCGCGAGCAAGGTGTGGCGCAGGGATTCATTAATGCCGATGGGCGCGTCAGAGGTGGTGTCGGCCCCCCCGGCAATGCCCACCTCGATCTGGCCGAGGGCAATCTTGTTCGCCACCAGCAACGCCGCTTCCAGCCCGGTGCCGCAGGCTTGCTGCACATCGTAGGCCGGCGTATCCGGCGACAAGGTGGTGGACAGCAACGACTCACGCGCCAGGTTGAAATCCCGCGAGTGCTTGATCACCGCGCCAGCGGCAAACTCACCGAGGCGTAGGCCGTGCAGGTTGTAACGGTCGACCAGCCCTTGCAGCGCGGCGACCAGCAGGTCCTGGTTGCTGTCGTGGGCGTACACCGTGTTGGAGCGAGCAAACGGGATGCGGTTGCCGCCGATGATCGCCACACGACGGACCGGGGCCGGGTTGAAGCTGTAGTCACTCATTCCAGGTTCTCTTTCCAGATGAAAAGGCCACGCATATGGGGTTTGTCACCGGCAAAATTGCCCACTTCGAATTCGCGGCGCGGGCCAGTCACCGGATGGCTCCACAGCGCGACCTGGCCGGGCAGGAAGATCGGCAGCTTGAAGTCACAATGGGCCTCGGCCTGGTCCAGGCCACCGGGCGGTTGCTGGGCGGCGAGCGCGCGGCCCAGGGCCCACATGCCATGGGCGATGGCACGGCGAAAGCCGAACAGCTTGGCGCCGATCACCGAGGTGTGAATCGGGTTGAAATCCCCTGAGACCTTGGCAAAACGTCGGCCCAGGTCGGCGGGCAGCACCCAGCGCTGGGTGCGTAACAAGCCTTCTTCCTGCAGCGACAACGCGTCACCCCACGGTTCGCCAACCGGGTCCTTGACGTCCCGGCGCAGGTACAGGCTGTCGCTTTCCCATACCAGCGTGTCGGCACCGTAGGCACGAGTGGCGATGCTCAATGCCTGGCCCTTGGGATGGGCGACCCAACGCTCGCAATACACCTCAATGCGCAACGCCTGGTCTTCGTGCAAGCGCTGGTGCTGACGGATGCGATTGGCCAGGTGCACCATGCCGCTGGCCGGGTACGGAAAGCTGGGGCGGGTCAGCAGCATCAAGTGCAAAGGGAACGCCAGCACGTGGGGATAGGACAACGGCACGCCCTGCTCGCGGCGAAAACCACAGGCACGGCCATAGGCGGCGATGTCGGCGGCAGACAACCCCACCGCCGAGCGCACCAGGCGCTCCTTGGGCAGCACAGGCGCACCGTCTAGCTTGGGTTTACGCAGGGCGCGCACGCCATCCAGCAGCAAGCGGCTGCGTGAAGGCGGCGGATCAATGATCTGCGTCACGTAGTCCATGGCTCAGGCTCCCAGCAGACTTTGGCCGCACACCCGTACGACTTGGCCGTTGACCCCGCCGGATGCCGGATGCGCCAGCCAGGCAATGGTCTCGGCCACGTCGATCGGCTGGCCGCCCTGGGACAGCGAATTCATGCGCCGCCCAGCCTCACGGATCATCAGCGGGATCTTGGCGGTCATCTGGGTTTCGATGAACCCCGGCGCCACTGCATTCACCGTCACCTGCTGCGGCGATGCACGCGGTGCCAGGCCCTGCACCAGGCCGATCACACCGGCCTTGGAGGTGGCGTAATTGCTTTGCCCGAGGTTGCCGGCGATACCGGAAATCGACGAGACACAGACAATTCGCCCTCCCGGTTTGAGGCCTTGACTGTCCAACAATGCCTCGCTGAGCTGCAAAGGCGCTTCGAGGTTAACCGCCAGCACGCTACGCCAGGCGGCCTCAGTCATTTTGGCGATGGTCTTGTCGCGGGTGATGCCGGCGTTGTGCACCACCACGTCAAAGGCGCCGTATTGGCTGACGTGGGCCTGCAACAGTGCGGCCGCGTCCAGCGCGGTGATGTCCAGGGGCAGCGCCGAACCGCCGACGCTGTCCGCCGCCTGTTGCAACGCTGCCTGGGCATGGGGCACGTCCACGCACACCACATGGGCGCCGTCCCGCGCCAATACCTGGGCGATCGCCAGGCCGATGCCACGGGAGGCGCCGGTGACCAGGGCGCGACGGCCGGCGAAGGGTTTGTCCCAATTGACCGTGACGTGGCCGTCCACCGGTTTTTCCAGGCGCACCACTTGCCCCGACACATAGGCCGAACGGCGCGACAGGAAGAAACGCAAGCTGCTGTCCAGCGCGTCTTCGGCACCCGGCGCCACGTAGATCAACTGCACCGTGATCGCCCGGCGCAGCTCCTTGGCCAGCGAGCGCACCAAGCCTTCAAGGGCGCGTTGGGCGATGGCCTGGGGCAAATCCTGGCAATGTTCCGGCGCGGTGCCGAGCACCACGACGCGGCCATGGTGGCCAAGGCGCTTGGCGTTGGCGTGGAAGAACACATACAGCTCGTCCAACTGTTGCAGGTCGGCCACGGCACTGGCGTCAAACACGGCGCCTTGCACTTTCACCGTGGACGGTGCCTTGAGCGTCGCCGGGGTGGCGGCAACGGTATCGGTGGCCGCGAAAATCCGCCGTACCTCGGCGGCCAGGCGCCCTGCCCCGGCGATGATCACCGGGTTGACCAAGCCCTGCTGGCCGCTGCGGTGGCGTTGCAGTGGCAGGGGCTGCGGCAAGCCGATGGCTTGCGCCAGGCGACGGCCCCAAGAGGAATTGACGAAGGAAAGGTAGCTGTCACTCATTGATAGATTCACTCACAACACGGTGTTGGCTAATTGACCGAGGCGTTTTCGCTTTGGCTGGTACGACGTTTCGCCGTCGGCTCCAGCGCTTGCTTGCGCTGCTGCAACGCCTCCAGCAAGCCGAAGTCCTGCGGGAAGTCGTCCACCTGGATGCCGTGGTCCGCGTATTCCACGTAGCGGCCGAGCAAGGTGTCTTCGTCGTCGCTGATCAGGTCCAGCGCCCGCGCCTTGACGCGCCAAGCGGTGAAGGCCGTGGCGGAGATCGGCATCGGCTCGATCAGGCCCTGCTTCACGGCGGGCTTGAGCCGGGCGTCGATCAGCTCGACTTGGGGCAGCAGACGGAAACCCAGTTCGCCGTAGGCCAACTTGTCGATTTCCGGACGTGGGATGTAAGAGTTGGCCAACAAGCGGTCGCGGGTTTCGCCCGGGGTCTGCACCACGTCGGCCACCTGGGCCAGCAGACGGTCCGACGGTTTGCGCAGTGGAATCCCGAACGGGAATGTCAGGCCACGTAGCACCGCCGCAGCGGGTTTCGAGGGGTAGTTATCGAGCACTTCCGCCAGTGCTTCGTGGGCCCGCAGCAATGCATCCTGCGCCGCCCAGTGCACCAACGGCAGGTCCGCCTGGGGCCGGCCGTCGTCTTCAAACCGCTTGAGCACGCAGGACAGGATGTACAGTTGCGACAGAATATCGCCCAAACGCCCGGTGATACTTTCCTTGCGCTTGAGCGCACCGCCCAGTACGCCCATGGAAATGTCTGAAATCAGCGCGAGTACCACTGACAGACGATTGGCCTGGCGGTAGTAAGACGCCAGCGCAGGGTCGGTCTTGGCCGGAACGGAAATCAACCGCCCGCCTGTCAGGGAATGCACCGCCGCTCGGACGGTATTGGCCAGCACAAAGCTCACATGGCCAAACATGGCACTGTCGAAGGCTTCCAGCGCTTTACGTCGGTCCGGGTTACGCGCTGCTTCCATTTCGCGGAACACATAAGGATGGCAACGGATCAGGCCCTGGCCAAAGATGATCAGGCAGCGCGTCATGATGTTCGCGCCTTCCACGGTGATGGCGATGGGGCTTTGCTGGTAGGCACGGGCCAGGAAGTTGTTGGGGCCCATGCAGATGCCCTTGCCGGCAACGATGTCCATGCCGTCATTGACGATGATCCGCGCGCGCTCGGTGACGTGGTACTTGGCAATCGCCGAGATCACCGAGGGTTTCTCACCCGCGTCCAGGGACGCCACCGACACCTTGCGCACCGCATCACAGGCATACAGGTGCCCGGCCATGCGCGCCAGGGGCGCCTGCACGCCTTCGAATTTGCCGATGGGCAGGCCGAACTGTTTGCGCATCGCGGCATAGGCGGTGGTGCCGCGCACCGCCACCTTGCCCAGGCCAACGTTGGCCGACGGCAGGGAAATCGCACGGCCGGCCGCCAGGCATTCCATCAACATGCGCCAGCCGTTGCCGACTTGCTCGCGGCCGCCGATCACCCACTCCAGCGGAATGAACACATCCTTGCCGGTGGTAGGACCGTTCTGGAAGACGGCGTTCAGCGGCCAATGCCGGCGGCCGCTGTTGACGCCGGGATGGGAGGTTGGGATCAGTGCGCAGGTGATACCGAGTGAACCCGGAGCGCCGAGCAACCCGTCCGGGTCTTCTGCGCGGAACGCCAGGCCGAGCACCGTGGCAATCGGGCCGAGGGTGATGTAGCGCTTGTCCCAGGTCACGCGAAAGCCCAGCACTTCCTCGCCTTCATGGGTGCCTTTGCAGACGATGCCCAGGTCGGGGATCGCCCCGGCATCGGAGCCGGCATACGGGCTGGTCAGGGCAAAGCATGGGATGTCTTCACCCCGCGCCAGACGCGGCAGGTAGTAATTGCGCTGGGCATCGGTGCCGTAATGTAACAACAGTTCGGCCGGGCCGAGGGAGTTGGGCACCATCACCGAAATGGCGGCCGCCGAGCAGCGCGTCGACAGCTTCATCACCACCTGCGAGTGCGCGTAGTGGGAGAAGCCTTTGCCGCCGTATTGCTTGGGAATGATCATGCCGAGGAACCCGGCGTCCTTGGTGTACTGCCAGCCTTCGGGCGACATGTCTTGCCAGACCTGGGTGGTTTCCCAGTCGTTGGCGATGTCGCACAGGGTTTCCACTTCGTTGTCGAGGAAGGCTTGTTCCTCTGCGCTCAGGCTGGCCGGTGCGGCTTGCAGCAGACGCTGCCAATTGGGCTTGCCGCTGAACAGCTCGGCGTCCCACCACACGGTGCCGGACTCGATGGCGGCGCGTTCGGTGTCAGACATCGCCGGCATGATCGTACGAAACAGGCCCAAAGCCCTGCTGGTCAGCAAGGTGCGGCGCAGGGGTTTGATGGTCATCAGCAACGCGGGCGCCACCACCAGTATCGCCGCGACTGTGGCGCCGAAACCGGCCACGACGTTGAACAGGTAACCCGCTGCCAGCCAGATCAGGCCTGCGGCCAACCACAGGGTGGCGACAGCTTGTCGATATGCCAGAGCGATCGCTGCTGCGAAACCCACCAGTAACCAGATAACCATGGAGATACCTCGATTCGATTCAGGGTACGGCCTACGTGCGCCAGGTCGGATGACATGCGGCGTAACGCCACACTACAAAATTCGAAAACTATATTCAAATTTTGTTTTGAAATTATTATTTAGTGCCTGGGCAAAAAAATGGCGGCTGAACGAGCCGCCTGGTCAAGTCATCACCAAAGGGGAATACAGCCTTGAAACATCAGAACGTATAGGTGGCCGACAGGCTGACGACATCACCGGACGCATTCACCTTGCCATCGAGGCTCGCGGCCCCCAGCCGGTCGACGTTCTGGGTCTTCAACTTCACCGTCTGAGCGAACTGGTGGGAATAGGCAACGTCGAGGGTCAGGCCCTCGATTGCCTTCACGTCGTACCCGGCGCCGAGGGACACAAAGGTGCGATCACCATCCGGGATGCGCGGGTCACGGGTGGAATTGCGGGTTGGCGTCTGGTCAATGGCCACACCTGCACGCAAGGTCAGCTCATCGGTCGCACGGAAGTCGCCACCGAGGGAGTACATCCAGGTGTCCCTGTAGTTGTAGGGAATAGACACGATGGTGATGTCACCCGACTTGAGTGTCAGGTCCTTGAACGAGGACCACTGCGTCCAGACCACACTCGCGCCCAGGGTGAGCCGATCATTGAACGGGTGCACCCAGTCCAAGCCTACGGTGGCAGGGATATCCAACCGGGTGCTGGCATGGGCCCCGTCCGGAAACAGCTCAAGCCCCGGATAGGCCGTGCCCACCAGCGTACCGCTGCCGCCGAAGGGGCTTGGTTGGGTCATGAGGTTGTAGGAAAAGTTATCGGCATGGATGTTGTACTTGCCGGTCATCTTGTTCTTGATCCTGGCGTGGTAGTTCAACCCCAGCGTGTCTTTGTCCGTGGGTTTCCACACCACACCGGTAAACCAGCCGGCTGACACATTGTCGACCTTGACCCGCATCAGCGCGCCGCCGACGTCCGACGGGAAAGCAATACCGCCCAGTTCAGAGTCCGATACCGCCGCCGCCGACAACAAGTCGATGTTCTGGCTGACGAACCCCTTGCTGTGCTGGACGATCACCCCACCGCCGACGGAAAACTGGTCATTGACCTTGAACGACAAGGCGCCGGTCAAACCCACGGTTTCGCTTTTTGGTGTCCACTGCAAACCCACGCAGTTTCGAATCCTGGTCCCAGGTGGAACGCATGCCCTGGGGCACGACCTGGCTCAGGCCGAAGGCAAACCGGTCGCCCAGCGGCATGACCATGAAGCCTGTGGGCAGCCAGGCGGAGAAGCCCCCTTGGCCACCGTCATTGTGGTTCGCGGTCGTCGCGGTGGAATCAGGAAAGCCGTTGTCATCCAGCGGCGTGCTGGAAATCGGCTTGCCAGCATAATCATAGGCGTCGCCTTTGTACTTGATGTTGATGCGCGCGTAATCGACCGTGAACTGCGCAACATTGCGGTCGACAAACGCCATGGCAGCCGGATTGTTATACGCCGAACTCGGATCGTTCTTGAACAGCGAGCCACCCGCGAAGGCCCTGCCCCAACCGGGGGCGCCATAGGTCGGGGTGGAGAAACCACCGGCCTGCACAGGAGCGGCCACCATCCATCCGCCCATTAACGCCAGGCCCAGCAGCACTTCAATCTGTCGTTTATTTAACTTCACACGGCACCTCTACTGCGCTCTTAATCAGCCAGCCGCAACAGACGCCTCATGGGAGGCGCCTGCCTTTTAACGGGCGCTCAGCCCCTTGTATTCACGCCATCCTCAAGGAACAACGGTGAACGCTGGCGTTGGCTTGACGCTCAGGCTTACCGGTGCAGTTGCCTGCCAGGGATTGATTGGTAGCCGTCAACACACCACCGCTGTAGTTGGCGGTGATAGTGGAAGCACCACAATTGGAGACGGGGTACAGAATCGAACCCGCGATGGTGTATCCGACGTTGGTCACCGAACCTGCGGTAGCACCGGTCGAGGTCAACGTCCATGGCAAGCCGGTGATCTTGGGCAGGCTGCAAAGCCCGCCACCCGTGATGGCAACGTCAGTGATTTTGGCAACGCCAGCGGCATCGACATTACCGGTGAAGGTCGCCCCGCAATTGACCGCAGCCTGATAGGAGGATGGCGATTTCACCGAGATCGTGCCGGGTGCGGTGAAGTTGGTGTTTACAGGGGTGATGCTGTAGGCATTGGCCATGGAGGCGGCCCCCATCAGAACAGCCAAGGCAGACAACGATACGACAGTTTTAAAGTTCGTCATTGTTATTCCTCACATAGAAAGGCGAGTTAGTCGCCAGGGACAATGACCATGACTGAGGTGTTGAGGTGAAACTGCAAAACTCCTCGGCCAGGCCAAACTTCAAATTAATGACCGATACCGATGAGAGGGGAACCTTGTAGGAAGTTGCACAGTTAGCGTTCATCCCTTCAAATTGTTTTTTGTTCGGGTAGAACAACTTTCCTGCAACTAAGAAGGCGCCGGTATAGGACTAATCCGAGCGAGGAGAAACATCGTTTTTTTCAGGAAACAATGACGGAATCAGGCAGGAGCTTGAGTACTTGCGAGGGATGATGAAGCGAGAGGTAGAGAATGCCTCAGTGACAATCGAAACGGGTCGCACAGGCGACCCGTCGATGCAGTAACTGCGTGAAACAGCAGAAAGATGCGCTGACTGCCTGTTCCACTACCGCATGCATTAGAACCTGTAAGTGGCCGACAGACTGACAACCTCGCCTTTACTGTCCACTTTGCCATCCAGGCGCCCACCGCCCAAGCGATCAACGTTAACGGTCTTGAGCTTGACCTGCTCGACAAATTGCCGCGAGTAAGCACCGTCGACACTCAAGCCCGGTATGGCCTTGATGTCATAACCAAAGCCAAGCGATGCGAAGTAACGGTCACCATCGGGGATGCGCGGGTCGCGAGTCGAGTTGCGGGTAGGGGTTTGGTCATAGGCTACGCCCGCCCTCAAGGTCAGCTCATCCGTGGCCTTGAAATCGCCCCCCAAGGAGTACATCCAGGCGTCCTTGTAGTTGTAGGGAATGGCGACAATCGTCGAACCTTCGGACTTGAGCGTCAGGTCCTTGAAGGAAGACCATTGCGTCCACATGGCACTGACGCCTAATGTCCAGCGGTCGTTGAGCTGGTGTACCCAGTCGATGGCGGCGGTTGCCGGAATGTCCAACTGAGTGCTGGCATTGGCGCCATTGGGGTACAGCTTGAGCCCAGGATAAGCTGTTTCAACCAGCGTCTTGCCATCACCGAAGATCGTATCGTCTGTCATCAGGCCGTTGTTCAGCGCATCCGCGCGGATCTTGTACTTGCCGGTCAGCTTGTTTTTGATTTTGGCGTGATAGTTCAGGCCCAATGAGTCCCTCTCAGTCGGTTTCCACACCACGCCGCCAAACCAGCCGACGGACACATTGTCCACCTTGACCCGCATCAGCGCGCTACCAACGCCCGACGGGAACGCGCCGTTGCTCAGGCCTGGAGAGACCGACGCGGCCGAGAACAGGTCGATGTTCTGGCTGACGAAACCCTGGCTGCGCTGGACGATCATGCCGCCACCGAGCGAAAGGTTGTCACGCACCTTAAAGGACAGCGAGCCCGTCAAACCGACGGTTTCAATCTTGGTGTCCACGGCGAAGTCACGGAACTTGGAATTCTCATCCCACGTGGTACGCATGCCTTGCGGCACGACCTGACTGAGGCCGAAGGCAAAGCGGTCATTGATCGGGATCACCAGGAACCCGGTTGGCAACCAGGCGGTGAAACCACCCTGACCACCGTTGTTGTTGTTGACGGTGGCCGTGCTCGGATCAAAGCTGCCATCGGGCAATACCGCGGTATTGCTGGCCGGGGCACCGGTGTAATCGTAGGAGTTACCCGTGTATTTGATCTTGATCCGCGCATAATCGACGGTTTGTTGAACCACTGATTGGTCGACAAACGCCATGGCGGCCGGGTTGTTGTACGCAGAACTTGGATCGTTCTTGAACAGAGAACCGCCGCCGAACGCCCGGCCCCAGCCTGGGGCGCCGTAAGTCGGCGTGGAGAAACCACCCGCCTGCACGGGCGCAGTCGTCATCAGCCCCCCCAGTATTGCCAGCCCCAGCAGTGTTCGAGCCTGTTGTTTCTTAGTGATCATGCGGCACTCCTTATTATTATTCGCTTCCGGCATGGCCGGCTTTCCACGGCAGCCGGCACCTCTTTCGAGGCACCGGCCTTTCAGCGGGTGATCAACCCTTTGTTCCGTGACCCATCCCCGTTATGGGTTAACGGTCAGACCTGTGGCAGTGGTGGTCAGCGAGACAATGTTGCAGCCGCCGCTCAGAGGCTGGTTGGCAGCCGTCAGCGTGTGCGTGGTTGGGTTCCAGTCCACGTCGATGGTGGAGATGCCGCAATCAGTAGCCGGAATAACGATGGTTTTTTTGATGGTGTAGCCGACGTTAGCCACCTTGCCCTTCTTGCCATCAGTGCCCGCCGATGCAGTCAGCACCCAACCGGGTGCCGGAATGCTTTTAAGCGTAGGCAAGCCACACAGACCGCCGCCGGTGAGGGCAGCGTTGGTAATGGTGGCAACACCGCCAGTGACCGTGCCGCTGAAAGTAATGCCGCAGGTCACGCTGCCGCCAAATGAGGACGGCGACTGCACCACGATGGAGCCAGCAGTCGTGGTGAACGGACCTTCAGGGCTGATCGAAGCGGCATTCGCCAGAGAGGCTGCGCCCATGCAAACAGTCAAAGCAGTCAACGACACGAGGGTTTTCAAGCTTTTCATTGTTTTTCCTCACATGTTATGGCGAAGTCATTTCGCCAGGGGTAATGGCCATGATCGAGAGGTCACGGTGAAACTGCAGAACTTCCCTTTCCAGCCAAATCTCAATTCAATTACCGCAATAAAATCAGGTAGTTACTCAACAACCTTAAAGTTAGGTGGCATCTTGATAGATACCGTCTTGATCGTGCAGTCTTCGCCGATCGGTACATTGGCGGCCTCCAACTTGCCGGTGGCGTTGTCCCAGGTGCCATCGGCGGTCGAGGGTCCGCATTTGCCGCCCAAGCCAAATGCATGGACATCCACGCTGATCTTCGACATGGAACCGCTCTTGGTGTCTTTGGCGACCAGTACCCAAGGCAGGTTGATGGCTTCGACCCGGCTGCACTTGAGGCCGCCGTCGAATTCGACTTTGTCGACATTCACCGATGAGCCATCCGCCGCGACTTTGCCGGCCACCTTGATGGTGCAATCAGCGCTGATCAGCGCACCTTTTGAAAAGCTGATGGGGCCCTGGGCGGTAAACGTACTGCCAGCCGGTTCGATACGGGCGGCCTGGGCCTGGTGATAGGCAATAAGGCCCAGTGCAGCCAAAATGATATGGGTGGTGAACTTGGCAGGTGCTTGCATGGTGTACGTCCTTCCCTTTAATTATTTTTGTTCGGGTCAAACAACTTTCTGGCTATCGAATTGGAAACTTCCGGGCGATAGAGGCCTGCGCGGCACGCAGGCCCCGAGTACGCAAACGGTGTGACTTGAACTTAAAAAGGCTTGGCGCTGTTGCTGTACTTCTCCAGGTACTTCAACCGTTGTGAGGGCTGAAGATTAGTCAGCGTAATATCTCCCGCATAATGATTCAGTACCCGATGGTCCATGCGCCGCCGCCATAAGTAAGGCACATAGGCCCAGACAATCATGCTCGCATAACCATAAGGAAGTTGCGGCGACTCATCAAAATGACGCAACGATTGATAACTACGAGTTGGATTGGCATGGTGATCGGAGTGCCGTTGCAATTGAAACAGGAAGATATTGGTAACAATCCGATTACTGTTCCATGAATGCCGTGGCGAACAACGCTCATAACGACCATTGGGCAACTTCTGACGTTTAAGCCCGTAGTGTTCTACATAGTTCACGACTTCCAGCAGCGAAAACCCGTAGATGCCTTGGATAATCAGGAACGGAATCACTGCCGCTCCCAGCCAAGCGATCATCGCGCCCCACAGCACCACGCTGTACATCCAGGCACTGAGCACGCCGTTCTGCCAATGCCAGGCCGGCAGGCCGACCTTGCGCAGGCGTTCGCGCTCCAGGTTCCACGCCGAGCGGGCACTGAACCACACCGAGCGCGGCAGAAAGGCCCAGAAGCTCTCCCCCAGCCGCGAGCTCGCCGGATCTTCCGGCGTGGCGACACGGACGTGGTGACCACGGTTGTGTTCGGTGTAGAAGTGACCGTAGAAGGTCGGCGCCAAGGTGACTTTGGCCAGGAACACTTCCAGCGCATTGGGCTTGTGACCCAGTTCATGGGCGGTGTTGATCGCGATGCCGGTGGCGGCGCCGGTCGACATGGCCATGCCCAGGTAAGTGAACCAACTCACTTCGCCATGCAGCTGGGTGCGTGCGGTGATGTAGCTGGCCGCATGGGACAGCCAACTCGACGGCTCCAGGTTCGCGGCAGCCTGCAACAGCCCGCCGTGGATGATCCAGTCGATACCGCCAGCGGCCAGCCAACCGGTGATCACCACCGACGAAATGACAAACAGTACGCCGGTGTAGACGATCCAGCGGTAGTAGCTTTGCGATTCAAGGTGGCTGACGGCGGATTCGGGCGGGTTGCTCACGTCTTCACCGAGCAAACCATCGATCAGCGGGATCAGGCCGAAGATCACCAATACGCCGACCCACCAGAGTTGCTGGATACCGGTGGTGATGGCCAGGGCGCCGGACAACAAAGGCGTGGCCAAGGGCATGATGCCCAACCACCACAGGTGGCGCTTGCCGTCGGTCCATACGCTTGGCGCTGCCAGTGTCTGATTCATGGCAGCCACCGTTGCTGGGCAGTGCAAAACAGGTTCAGGGAGCGTTGAATGCTCCAGGAAATCAACCATGCGATAAAAGACGTTTTTTTCATTTTTATTCGCTCTTAGGCATTTCAAAAATCATTTCAAAATAAACATTGAAATATTTTTTTAAAGAAATAGCGCGGAATCGTTAGGTCGTCAACTACTTTTTCGAGGCCTTTTTTACGTGACCGGACAGTCTCTTTTTCATCCGCTGGGTCAGGTCTCTAGAGCAAGCATTTCGGACGGTACAACCCGCAGTGAGTGCCACGACTATTTGCTTGCCAACGCAAAGGGCGGATGCAGGACCGTAGCGGATTGCGCTGGCCGCGCACGCTTGGCCAGGTGGTGCACCGCCTCTACCACCCGCGCGGTGGCGGTGATCGGCAGCATATGCCCCCGCCCCTCCACCACCTGCAATTTCAGGCCCGGAACCTTGTCGGCCAGGGCCTGGCCGTGCTTGCGAAAGTCCAGGACCTTGTCCTGCGCGCCATAGATCAGGCTGATAGGCAGCGTCAGTTGCGGGTAGCGCTTGACCATGCCCGGTAGGACATCATTGACCAGGGCGATCTCACTGGACGCGGCATAGAAGTTATCGGGGCGCATGCCCAGCAGCCCTCCGCCACGGGTGGCGAAATCGTCAGGGGCACTGTCCGGTGCGAACACCCCTTTGACCACCGCGCGGCGCGTCAACAGGCCAATCGGCACCGTGAGGGTGTGAGACACCCAGCGCCGCAGCCAGGCCGGGCGCACCGCCAGTGACCAGAACACCACGGGCAAAGTCGGTTGTGGATGGGTCAGTGGCGCCACCAACACCAACCCCGACACCGCGTGGGGGTGGTCGAGGGCCAGCGCCAGGGAAATCGCCCCGCCCAGGGAATGCCCCAGCACCACGGGTTTATCCAGGCCCAGCGTATCGATAAACGCCGCCACTTGCCGCGCCTGGGCTGGCAGGTCCGCAGCGGTGCCTTTGTGGCGTGTGGAATAACCCGATCCAGGGCGGTCGAGCGTGATGACACGGAACTGGTCACGCAATTGTCCGGACAAGGCATACGTCAGGTTGCGACTACTGCCCATAAGCCCGTGAATCATCACCAACGGCGGGCCCTTGCCCTCTTCGTAATAATGAAAGCGCTCGCCATTCACCTCCACAAAGCGCCCGTTGTTCGGAACGGCGGCTTCAAACCGTCGCGTCATCCACGCGCTGAATCCCCACAAAACGGCGCTTGCGCCTATCAATACAGCCGCAGCGATAACCCATTCAACAGCCATAGCTCGGTCCTCTGCATCCCTGCGGCTGGCGACCTGACCGGAATTGATCAAGGCCTCAGCCATCGTCCACACCCTGGACCTGAACGTCGTGCCTGTCCGTCGGACAAGTCGCACATGAGGAACCTGGCACTAGCGTAGGCGATATTTTCAGGTAGATTATTTAAAATCTTTTTTAAAATAAGTAATTCAATTTTTCTTTGCAATGGTGTTCTATCTAAAAGACACAACAAGAAAAGGAGCACACCCGATGCCCATGAAGGAATGCTTATGAATGCCCAGCGCGACGCCATCGACATCGCCATCATCGGCTCCGGCTTTGCCGGCCTGTGCATGGCGATCAAGCTCAAGGAGGCCGGGTTCACCGACTTCTTTATCGCCGAGCAGGCCGACACCCTCGGCGGCACCTGGCGTGACAACCACTATCCGGGCTGCGCCTGCGATGTGCAGTCCCACGTGTATTCGTTTTCCTTCGCGCCCAACCCGGACTGGACTCGCCAGTTCGCGCCGCAAGCGGAGATCCGCGCTTACCTGGAGCAATGCGCCACGCGTTTCGGGCTCGCGCCCTACTTGCGTTTCGGCATGGGCCTTGAGCGGGCGGTCTTCGATGAGCAACACCAGCGCTGGCAATTGCGCTTCAGCGATGGTCGCCAGGTCAGTGCACGGGTTCTGGTCTCGGGCATGGGCGGCCTGTCGCGCCCGGCGCTGCCGGATATTCCGGGGCTCGACAGTTTCAAGGGCAAGCGCTTCCACTCACAGCAGTGGGACCACGACTATTCCTTGAAGGGCAAGCGCGTGGCAGTGATCGGCACCGGCGCCAGCGCCATTCAGTTTGTGCCGCAGATTGCGCCGCAGGTGGCTCATCTGGACTTGTTCCAACGCACTCCACCCTGGATCATGCCCAAGCCCGACCGGGCGATCTCGCCTTTCGAACGCTGGTTGTTCAAGTATCTGCCCTTCACCCAACGCCTGGTACGTGGCGCTTTTTATTGGGCGCTGGAAGGCCGCGTGGTCGGCTTTGCCCTGCACCCACGGCTGATGAAAATGGTGCAGAAAATCGCCCTGCGCCACCTGCACAAACAAGTGGCGCGCCCTTCCCTGCGCAAGACCCTGACCCCGGACTACACCATCGGCTGCAAGCGCGTGCTGATCTCCAATGACTACTACCCCGCGCTGTCGCGCAGTAACGTCGAGGTGGTCACCGACACCGTGCAGCGCATCGAAGCTGACGGGGTGATCACCGCCGACGGTATCAAGCACCCGGCCGACTGCCTGATCTTCGGCACCGGCTTCCAGGCCACCGATCCCCTGCCCCGCGACTGCATCATCGGGCGCGGCGGCGTCGACCTGATGGACACCTGGCAAGACGGCGCCCATGCCTACAAGGGCACCACGGTGCCCGGCTATCCCAACCTGTTCCTGATCGTCGGCCCCAACACCGGCCTGGGGCATAACTCGATGATCCTGATGATCGAAGCCCAGGTCACTTACATCCTCGATGCACTCAAGCAAATGCAGCGGCATCGCATCGCCAGTGTGGACGTCAAACCCAGCGTGGAAAGCGCCTTCAACCAACAGTTGCAAGACAAACTCAAGCGCACCATCTGGAATACCGGCGGTTGCCAGAGCTGGTACCTAGACCCTCGCACTGGCAAGAACACCACGTTGTGGCCCGGCTCGACTTGGCGCTTCAAGCAGGTCACGCGCCAGTTTGCGCTCAAGGATTACGTGGCCAGCCTGGTGCCGATCAATGCGCCCGACCGTCCTGTGCCCGCCGCCCATTCCGCTGCCGAAGGAAGCCTGTCATGAAGTCATTCAACGGCCGCGTGGCGGCTATTACCGGCGCGGCGTCGGGCATGGGTCGCGCGTTGGCATTAGCTTTGGCACGAGAAGGTTGCCACCTGGCACTGGCGGATAAAAACAGCCAGGGGCTGGAACAGACGTCGGCGCTGATCAAAACGTCGACCCTGGCGCCTGTGCTGATCACCACCCAGGTACTGGATGTGTCCGATCGCCAGGCCATGGAGGACTGGGCTGCACGCTGCGCGGCCGATCACGGACAGGTCAACCTGGTGTTCAACAATGCCGGGGTGGCCCTGTCGAGCACCGTGGAGGGTGTGGACTACGCCGACCTGGAATGGATCGTCGGCATCAACTTCTGGGGCGTGGTCTACGGCACCAAGGCGTTTCTGCCGTACCTGAAAGCCTCTGGCGACGGCCATATCGTCAACACCTCCAGCGTGTTCGGCCTGTTTGCCCAACCGGGCATGAGCGGCTACAACGCCACCAAGTTTGCCGTGCGCGGCTTTACCGAATCCCTGCGCCAGGAGCTGGACCTGCAACGCTGCGGTGTATCGGCCACTTGCGTGCACCCTGGCGGTATTCGCACCGATATCTGCCGCAGCAGCCGTATCGACGCGAACATGACGGGGTTCCTGATCCACAGCGAACAGCAAGCCCGCGCCGACTTCGAAAAGCTGTTTATCACCGACGCCGACCAGGCCGCCAAAGTGATCCTGCACGGGGTACGCAAAAACAAGCGACGTGTGCTGATCGGCCGCGACGCGTATTGCCTCGACCTGCTCGCCCGCTGCCTGCCGGCGGCCTATCAAGCCCTAGTTGTAACGGCTTGCAAACGAAAACGTCCCGACCTGCAATCAATACGATTTTCGACCGGAATTAACTGCGACTGACCGGCCCGGCAAACCAGTATTAGCTGCGAATGAACCTGCATTTATCCGCGCTGACCTGCATTCCATGGCTACCAACCAGCATTAATTGCAAATGACGGGGCTTATAGGTAGTGAATCGATTGCCTCGTTAGAGCGCATGTCTGCTTGGCATGCGGGAACATCTAGTCTCTTCCGCCCACGAGCCAGATCATTCCAGGCAAACACATGGGGCCTACAGCTTTGAGGCCCACTACGCTATGTGCGGGCTCGGTCTCGCCCAAAGGGTTCGGTCAACTGACCAAGGTAACCCTTGGGATAGTCCCTCTCACGCAAGCCGACATTGGCGTCGCCCTGCTTTCCTGTACTGTCGTAGAACGTCCCGAATAGCCGATCCCACACCATCAGAAATTCGCCGCAGTTCACCTGGGCATCTTCGAAGTCGCGCTTGTGGTGCCAACGATGAATTTCAGCCACCCCGATGACATGGCGCAGCCAACCCAGCCGGTAATCCAGGTTCGAGTGCTGAAAGCCCAAGTGAACGGTCAGAATGCCGAACCAGGTGGCAACCACTGCCGAAGGCGCGCCGGATGCAAACAGCAGCACCAATCCCGGGCCAGCCATGAGCATCGCATGTAGGGGATGCCGGCGCTCCCCATTCATCCAGTACAAGCGCTCGGCGCTGTGGTGAATCATGTGAAAACGCCACAGCCAGGGTACGTGGTGGCTGATGCGGTGCATGGCATACAGGCTCAGATCGAGCACGACGGCGACCAGCAGCAGCTGAACCCAAAGTGGACTCTCGACTGGGAAGAGACGAACTGTAGCCGGCACTGCATCGCCCAGCCTGGCCAGGATTTCGGCGGTGAACTGGATGACGGAAAGATTCACCAGCATATGCACCAGGTCGGTCAGGGTGTCCTGGTGATCCTCCAGCCAGCCCTCCCGGAAAGGCTGGATACGCTCCAGCCCCGCGACGGCCAATAGACCGACTGCGGCTACCAAGGGTGTGCTGGGCCAGTACGGCACCCCGGCGTACAAGGCCCAGACCATGAAGGCGGCGCTGCCACCAAACACGAGCGGATAGCTCAACCAGCGTAGGGCGAATCGAAGAGAAGTGGACATCGCTCAGCTCCTATGTAGAGAGCCTTCACGGTAGGTGCAGAGGACGACGTTCGACTTGAACGAAAGAGCTATGACTTCTGGAGATCGACCGCAGCCAGGGCGGAGGACGGATCGATGCCCAGCAGCGCCCTGAATGTCCGGGAGAAATGCGCCGAGTCGGAAAAACCTGCCGCATGCGCGGCTTCGGTCAGCCGTCCCCCTTTGGCCAGGTGTTGCAGGGCTTGGGTGAGGCGCAGCCATTTGACATAGCTGCGCAACGGCAGGCCGGTTTGCTCCACGAACCAATGGGAAAAACGCGTGGGTGACAAATGCACCAACGCGGCCATTGCCTCACGCCCCATTTGGCCTTCGCGCAGCGCTGCGGTGACCTTGGTCAAGCGCGGATCAGGGATTGGTGGATCGGCAAGCCGCAACAGCCGACGTACCTGCGCCTGCAACTGGACAGGCGAATGCCCCGACGCCCTCAGTGCCTCGACCATCGCAGCAATATCGGCCGCTACGATCTCCATCAGCCTCACGGCTCCGCTCACCCGCAAGGCACGCGCCTCATCGGACAGCACATCCAGGTAGATCGACAGGACATGCCCAGCACTGAGCCGGTGCTTCAAGCCTGCCGGAATCAAGATGGCAGCCCCAGATTGCCCACCCAACGGCGTTTCAACCGTTATCGCGGCGTCGAGCCCCACTGCAATTTGATGTGCTTGATGATGGTGCCAATCCTGGTGGGCGGCATGGCCGAGAAAGACGCCGATACCGGGGCCGACCCAGGCATGGCCTGACCAGCGAGCCACTTCTGCGGCATCCGAGCTTCGCATTATCTGCCCCGGTCCAGTTCCGCGCTTGGACTCAGCACACTGCTCAGGAGCAACATGGCGGCACCGCCCACGATGCCGATGTCCGCCAAGTTGAATGCAGGCCAATGCCAGGATTGCCAGAAAAAATCCAGATAGTCGATCACATGGCCTCGGAAGCTGCGATCGATCAGATTCCCCACTGCCCCTCCCAGTATGAGGCTATAGCCCAGCGCTTCGAGCTTGGCCCTGGGCTTACGCAAGAGCAACGCGAGCCCAATCGAAACAACCAGTGCGAGGAGAATGAAGAAGTAGCGCTGCCAACCGCCCGCGTCAGCTAGGAAGCTGAACGCTGCGCCGGTATTCCAGAAATGGACCAGATTGAAGACTGGGGTCAGAGGAACCACGGCGCCGACCGAGAGCGAACCCTCAATTACATATTTGATCGCCTGGTCGGCCAGGGCAACGGCTAGCGATAGCGTCCACCAGAGCCCGGGAGTGATACGGTGCGCCATTCCAAGTGGCGATTTCATTGTTTCGCTCCCTGAAACAGTCGCTGCAATCCGGGTGAGACGGGCATCGGCGCGAATGCACTGATCCTCGCGCGTCCGGTATTGCCGAGCGGTACCCAGATCTTCGAGAACAACACGGCAGCGATGATCCGTGGTGCTTGGCCGAACATTTCCCGGTAGTCGCGCAACTGCCAGCCAGCCCTTAGCATCAACCAATGGCTCCGCGCATGCAGGACGGGCATGTGCTGGCTCAAGATGTGGGCGCGCTCGAGCCAGGGGAATGCCTCGGTTGGCGCCTTTTCACGGAGTGCTGTCCTTGCCTGGAAAAAGGCTTCATCGATGGCATTGCGGAGGGCGGTATTCATCTGGAACTCACTTGCGCAGCAGTTGGAAGGCCATGATTCTGGGCCGATCGTGCAAGTGAACACCCTGTAGCCGCTATAGGGTCAAGCTCTACGCTTTGAGCAGAAGCGAATGGCACTTTTCTAGCGCGCCTTATGGAAGCCGTTTGCCTCCCTCCACTAGACCCGAAAGTATTCCGCAGTCCAGGCTTTGTCGTTCGTCATCGCAGCAGCTGCGTAACGTCACCAACTGGTTTTCCAGGGCTTGCAAGGATGCGATCTGGGCCCTGACCTGGGCGATATGGCTATCAAGCAGCGTATTGACCGCCGCGCACGGTTGCTGCGGCTGTGCTTGAACGCTCTGCAAAACACCAATTTCGTCCAACGACATGCCAAAGGACCGGCAACGGCGGATGAACAGCAGTTTCTCCACATGATCCGCTTCGTAGGCTCGGTAGCCATTTGCCTGGCGATTGGGCGATGCAAGCAGGCCCTGGCGCTCATAGAAACGAATGGTCTGAATGTCCGCTCCCGTCAGCTGTGCAAGTTGACCAATGCGCATAGGCTGCTCCTCGATAAACAGCCAGTATATCCAGGCTTGACCCTATACCTGCTATATGGTTTTCAATTGCCAGAATTGAACCTGATAGGAGAGGCGGATCATGAGCTCGTGTGAAAAATCCTGTGGCTGCGGTTCAGTGTCAGCGCCTGCTGAAGCAGCGAGCGCGCCCTCGACCGAAGGAGCCTGGGTCAGCCATTTTTCTGTACCCAAGATGGATTGCCCTTCGGAAGAGCGAATGATTCGGCTCGCGCTGAATAGCTTGCCTGAGCTTCGTTCGTTGTCCTTTGATCTGAGCAGCAGGCAGGTACTCGCTTTCCATGACGGGGCGGTTGACCCAATCACTACCAAGCTGGAGTCCCTGGGTCTAGGGGCAGCGCTACTGGGGACTCAACCAGCTAGTCAGGAAGCAGCCTCGACCAATCGCGCTGATGAGGAATTAGCGGCGTCGAAAGAGGCGAGCACCCTGAAAATTTTGCTCGGCATCAACGCTGCCATGTTTGTTATCGAGATGGGCGCAGGGTTGATCGCTCAGTCGACGGGCCTTATTGCCGACTCGCTGGACATGTTTGCGGATGCTGCCGTCTATGGCTTGGCTCTCTTTGCCGTCGGCCGCAGTGCACAGCTGCAAGTTCGCGCTGCGCACCTGGCGGGTTTCTTTCAGATCCTGTTGGCACTGGGCGTACTCGTGGAGGTGGCTAGACGCTTCCACTATGGCAGCGAACCTGAGTCGATGCTGATGATGGGGATTGGCTTAGTTGCACTCGTCGCAAACGCCAGCTGTCTCTTGATGATCTATGGCCATCGCGAAGGCGGTGCACACATGAAAGCGAGCTGGATTTTTTCGGCCAACGATGTGCTCGCGAACATTGGCGTTATCGTCGCCGGCGCGCTGGTTGCGTGGACGGGCTCTCCCTACCCAGACTTGGTGATTGGTACGGTCGTTGGCCTCATCGTATTGAACGGTGCGCGCCGAATCCTGGCATTGAAAGCCTGACCAACCGATCCTGTATTCCATCGCGATGGGCTCACTTTCTACAAGTGAACATCAATGGTACGGACAGTCCAATAAACCTTCGTTTGATAGACGCCTCTGGCGAGGTGTGCTGGGTGCACTCCTGGAAGGATTGAGCTACAATGTAGCTCATCAATCTGGAGGATCAAACCATGTCCGCAAATGCTGTAGTCCGTGCCCGTATCGACGAGCACATCAAGGAAGAGGCGACCGTCGTGCTGGCAGCGATGGGACTCACCGTGTCTGACGCCTTCCGCATCATGTTGACCCGAGTCGCCCGCGAGAAAGCCTTGCCGTTCGAGCCGCTGATTCCGAACGCCACCACCATCGAGGCGATGAAGGAAGCGCGCCGTGGCGGCTTGAAGTCGTTCGCTTCCGTCGAGGATCTGATGGCGGATCTGAATGCGGACGATTGAACAGACCAGCCGGTTCAAACGCGATTATAAACGCGAAGCCAAAGGCCCGCATCGTCAGACGCTGGCGAGCGATTTCATTGCCGTCGTCACAGCCCTGGCGAATAACCAGCCTCTGGCCGAGAAGCACCGTGACCACGCCCTCACCGGCGACTGGAAAGACCACCGGGACTGTCACATCAAGCCCGACCTGGTGTTGATTTACCGCAAGCCGGATGACGCCGTGCTGCAACTCGTGCGTCTCGGATCGCATAGCGAGCTTGGCCTGTAACGCCGGGGTCTGCCCAGGACAAGGAAAGAAGCTACATGACAATCAGCATCACCGACGACGATTGGAACGAACTGACTCCCGAGAGTTTCGATACCACCGCACTGCTGCGGGCAGTCGATGCCGTGGACGAGCTGCGCGGCGATTGAGTGACAACGCAGACGGCGGGCCTCCGCAACTGCGCACCGACCTGTTGAAGCTGCATCAACTGGCGATGAGGTGATCCAGGTGCGGATTCGAGAGCACGTCATCGCCACCAATGACATGCGTCTGTTCGGTCTGCACCTACTGGGGCAGGCGTCGCTGCGCATGGAGCAAGCGCTGTGGCCAGAAGAATATGAGCGGATGACCCGCGAGGTCGAAGAAGCTCTCCGTGAGGCCGACGACCCCAACGCCAAGTCGTACACCCACGAGAAGTCATGCAGGCGATGCAGGAACGAATCGACCAAGCACGAGACAAGCCATGTTGATCGGCCCTGCCCCAACTCCCTCGAACTCGGATGAGTCGGACCTAGCAACGTGGTGACACCGATCATCTAGGGCCGGAGCAGAGCCTGTGTCAGCCCGCGAGGCGGTGCGTCACTTCGCTGAGCTGGGCCGACAGCGTATGCAGGTTCTGGCTGGCTGCCTCGGTACGCTCGACATTGTCCTGGTTGGTGGTGGCGATGGCGGTAATTTCGGTCAGATTGCGCGAGATATCTTCCGCCACGGACGTCTGCTCTTCGGCAGCGGTAGCGATCTGACGGTTCATGTCGCGGATCGCTTCGACTTCTTGGGTGATGCGCTGAAGCATGCTGCCCGCTTCCGTAACCTGTTCGACACCTTCGTTGCTGCGGGTTTGTCCATTTTCAATCGCACGCACCGCATCCACCGCGCCGGTCTGCACCGTGTCGATAATCTGATGAATTTCAGCGGTGGAGTCGGCGGTGCGCCTGGCCAGCGTGCGCACCTCGTCGGCAACGACGGCAAACCCGCGTCCGGCATCGCCCGCGCGGGCGGCTTCGATGGCTGCGTTTAGCGCCAGCAGATTGGTCTGGTCGGCGATGCCGCGAATAACTTCCAGCACCTTGCCAATGCGACCGCTATCGGTCTCCAGACGGCGTATTACCTCGGCGGTGTTGCTGATCTCGCCGCGCATGTGGGTAATGGTCTGGATAGTCGAACGCATCATGGTCTCACCCTGCTGCGCCGAATGATCGGCCGCATCCGCTGCACGCGCGGCTTCGGCGGCGTGACGGGCGACTTCCTGCGCCGTAGCGGACATTTCATGCATGGCGGTAGCGACCTGATCGGTGCGCGAGAACTGCTCGCGAGTGCCTTGGCCCATCAGTGCGGCGATGGCGCTCAATTCACCACTGGCGCTGTCCAGGTCCGAGGTGTTGCGTTGCAGGAGGGTGAACGTATCGGCAAGGAAGTCACGCAGGATATTCGCGGCAACTGCCAGACGTCCCAATTCGTCAGCACGGGACGCATCGACGCGCTGTGCAAAGTCGCCCTGGCTGAGCTTGGCGATGTGGTCGATCAGGTGACGGATGGGGGCGATCAGATTGCGGTTTACCAACCATAGGCTGAGCAAGGCGATGAAAACGCCAGCGGCTAGCATTACCAACGAGCCGACGACTATTTTACGATCTGCGGCTTCGCTGATGGTTTCCGAACGATGCAGCGCCGAATCGCGCTGCTGGATGACCAAACCACTGAGCTGTTCGCTGGTGGCACGGTCGATGCCTTGAACCGCCTCGTCGCCGGCGAATGGATCGTTTCCGCCGGCGATGTAGGCCGCACGGCCCGCGCGGTAGGCGGCGCCGAGGCGCCGGTGCTCCTCGTGCAGGTCGCGGAGCTGCTTTGACAGGGCAGGGTTGTGCTCGCTTCGCTCAACGAGTCTGCCCAGGATGTCCTGGACCTTTCGTTCCTGGTTCTCGAAGCTTTGCCAGTACTTGCTCAAGGCTTCAGGTGATTTGCCACGCAGCAAGACGTTCTTCCACTCCTGCACCTGCACTTTGAATTCCACGTTGGCTTCGTCGATCAGGCGCGACGTTTCGATCGGACCCTTGAGTAGTTGTTGATACTTGGAAATGTCATCCGACAAGAAGGAAAAACTGGCGAAGGCGATCAGCAATATCACCAACAGGCTGCCGCCGATCAGTGTGAGCAGCTGAGCGCGCAGGGATTTTTTCAAGAGCATCTGGGCGGTCTCGTATCGAAAGGGGGGCGCTTGAGTCATACGCAAGATTGAGCGAGCGGTCAGCCAAATGACCGTTCGTTCGCCCCCTTATGTCGGCGTACCGCTGCGATACTTGAACGCTTTCAGACCAGACGCAGATGGTTGTCCCAGAGCCCTGCCGGCAATTGCAGCGCGGTGCTGACGAAGCCCCCGCTGGCGGGGTCGACCGTTAGGACAAGATGTCCGATCCGCGCTCATCGAAGCCTCCGCGCCTGGCCGGGGCACTTCTACCCGTGTGTTCGCGCAGTTGCGACAGCCAACCCGCAGGGAGTTTTTGCGGTTCATCCGCGTGGCTTGAGGAGACCAAGTTTCCGTCGCGGTCAAATAAGCTCATGCGCTTGAAAACCGGGTCCTCGGCGAGCATTCGCGCGGCTCGTCTCTGGTTTGGCCTTAAGCTACCGGCGCCCCTATCTGCCTGGTCTGCACTCTTTACTATACCGAACGACGAATGTCAGATCGAGCGCTCGGCGATCGGGAATATTTTTCGCCAAGCAAGGGCTACGCATGTCGCGAGATTCCAGCGCCTACGACTGGTGTTTAGAGTCGGCCAATACTCCTGTCCGGCCGGTCAGCCATGCGTCCTTGAGTCGTCGTGAATCCTGGCGGGATCGGACCTGGGCCCACAACCGTTCCCACCGAACATTTTCCCCGCCGGCGAGCGGCTTTCTCGCGCAACAAATTGTTCGGAGCTCAAGGTCCTTCTCTACGTTTCGGCTGCATTGGCAGTGCGTTCGGCCCTCACCCGCCGATCGGCTCACAACAAGGACGCGATGGGCGCGACCATGAATCCGAAAGGAGAACACCATGGCCATCATCGGCATCTTTACCACCTCTAAAGACGGGGCTAGTTGCAGTTAATGTGAGTAGGGAACGATGGAATGCAAGCCGGCGCGGCTGAATGCAAGCTCGCTCGCAAATAATCTGAGCCAGACGGCTCCGTCAGTCGCAGTTAATCTGAGCCGGAAATTGCGCTGATTGCGAGCACGGCCGTTTTCGATTGCAAGCCGGTACAGCTACCTGCTCACCCGGAGCGAAGGCACCATCGGCGAGCTTGCACATCTGCTGGTGGCGGCGGCCGTCGCCGCCGTGGAGAGTGGCGAGGAAGCGATCAACCACCGCACGCTCAGCATGGCCGACTACATCGGCCCCAGTGAGCGGCGGCGACAGTTCGAGCGGGAACTGATGTGAAGTCCGCGCCGCGCTGGCCGCTGCATCCGGCACCCAAGGAAGGCGAAGCCCTGTCCTCATGGCTCAACCGGGTCGCCGCCTGCTACCAGATGGACGTGCACGAGCTGCTGGCCCACGATCTTGGTCACAGCCAACTTGATGACCTGGATACCGCACCATCCTTGTCGTTGCTGACGGCGCTCTGCCAGCGCAGTGGCGTCGAGCTGGAGCGGTTGCGCAGCATGAGTCTTGCAGGCTGGGTGCCGTGGCTGCTCGACAGTCTCGACGATTCGGTACCAGCAGCCTTGGAAACCTATACATTCCAATGCGCGGTGCTCCTGCCCAAGCGCACCCGCAAGGTGCGGTCCATCACTCGCTGGCGTGCCTGGCTACCGAGCCAGACGATTCGCCGGGCGTGTCCGCAGTGTCTGAACGATCCAACGAATCAAGCTGTGCTACTCGTCTGGCAGCTCCCCTTGATGCTGAGCTGCCCGCAGCATGGCTGCTGGCTGGAGTCCTACTGGGGCATGCCCGGCCGGTATCTTCAGTGGGAAATCGCCGATGCTGCGCCGCGCCCTGCCGATGACGCAATCGCCTGCATGGACCGGCGCACCTGGCAGGCGCTGACGACGGGTTTTGTGGAGCTGCCGCGTCGGCGTGTCCACGCCGGCTTGTGGTTCCGGCTGCTGCGCACCCTGCTTGATGAGCTGAACACGCCGCTCTCGCACTGCGGCAGTTGCTCGGCGAGCATCCGCCATGTCTGGGAGCGCTGCGGCCATCCGCTGCGCGCCGGGCAGAGTCTGTGGCGTCCCTACGAGATTCTGGCCCCGGCGGTGCAGTGGCAGATGCTGGAGGCGGCGGCCACCGCCATCACGCTGATCGAGTCAAAGGCGCTGATCCCGCGCGGGGAACAGGCCGCGCTGTTTCAGACGGAGCCGCACACTGGTTTCACCAACGGCCTGCCGGCGAAGGTGCCGAAGCCGGAACCCATCAACCACTGGCAACGAGCAGCCCAGGCCATCGATGAGGCCATCATTGAAGCGCGACACAACCCGGAGACGGCCCGCTTGCTGTTCACACTGGCGTCCTACGGGCGACGCGACCCCGAATCCCTGGAACGTTTGCGCGCCACGTTCACCAAGGAGGGCATCCCGCCGGAGTTTTTGTCACATTACGAGCCTGAATGGCCGTTTGCAGGTCTTAGACTAAATGACGGGTTAAGTGACAGTTTTTGACGGCGAGAACTTTCTGGCTCACACTGTCACATAATCGAACGTATATGTGACAGGTACGACATGCTGATAGGCTACATGCGGGTATCGAAGGCGGACGGCTCCCAGGCTACCGATTTGCAGCGCGACGCGCTGATTGCCGCCGGGGTCGATCCAGTACATCTTTACGAGGACCAGGCATCCGGCATGCGCGAGGATCGGCCCGGCTTGACGAGCTGCCTGAAGGCGTTGCGAACTGGCGACACACTGGTCGTGTGGAAACTGGATCGGCTCGGACGCGACCTGCGACATCTCATCAACACCGTGCACGACCTGACTGGGCGCGGCATCGGCTTGAAGGTATTAACCGGGCACGGCGCGGCCATCGACACCACGACCGCCGCCGGCAAGCTGGTCTTTGGCATCTTCGCCGCCCTGGCCGAGTTCGAGCGCGAGTTGATCGCGGAGCGCACGATTGCCGGCCTAGCCTCGGCCCGCGCGCGCGGGCGGAAAGGCGGCCGGCCGTTCAAGATGACCGCCGCCAAGCTGCGGCTGGCGATGGCGGCAATGGGTCAGCCAGAGACCAAGGTCGGCGACCTGTGCCAGGAACTTGGCGTCACGCGGCAGACCCTGTATCGGCATGTTTCACCCAAGGGTGAGCTACGTCCAGATGGCGAGAAGCTACTCAGCCGAATTTGATGCCGGCATGAGGCAACGTAGCGACAGCGTGGTTTGTCTCAATGGGAAGCGCTCATGATCGATCTTTGAAGGCCCGCAGCAGTCGTGTCACAGACAGGACGAACAAACCGGTCAGCGTGAGGGCTGCGATACCCCAGTACTCTCCGATGAACGCGCCGGCCGTCGTGCCGGCCAGCACAATGGCGAGAATCGGCAAATGGCAGGGACAGGTGAGCACGGCCAGCGCGCCCCACAGGTAGCCGGTGATCGGTTTGTGCGTCTCGGACGGCAAGCGCTCGGGGCTGTTCATGGCAGACTCTCCGCGTGCTGTGCCGGCTCGGTCGGCATGGTGGCCAACTGCACCTCCAGATCGGCCAACGCTTCGCGCCGACGCTCGACGAACTGGCGCAGAACGGCAAGCTGCGCGGCCGCTTCATCGCCGTCCGCAGCATCCAGCGCCCGGCACAGCCGCGCCAGCGCGTCCAGGCCGATGCCCGCCTCGAAGGCCGCCCGCACGAAGCACAGCCGTTGCAAGGCGGCATCATCGAACAGGCCATAGCCGCCCGGGGTGCACGCCACCGGACGCAGCAATCCGCGCAGCAGGTAGTCGCGCACGATATGCACGCTCACCCCGGCATCAAGGGCCAGCCGGGACACGGTGTAGGCGCTCATTGAAAACCTCCTTTTTTTATCCAGCGCAGCAGGAAAGCTGCTTCACGTCCTTGTTGAAGGTCTGCGCCGCAAGCTTCAACCCCTCGACCATTGTCAGGTAGGGGAACAACTGGTCGGCCAGTTCCTGCACCGTCATGCGGTTGCGGATGGCGAGCACCGCCGTCTGGATCAGTTCGCCCGCTTCCGGGGCCACCGCCTGCACGCCGATGAGCCGTCCGCTACCTTCCTCGATGACCAGCTTGATGAAGCCGCGTGTGTCGAAGTTGGCAAGCGCTCGCGGAACGTTGTCGAGTGTCAGCGTGCGACTGTCGGTCTCGATGCCATCGTGGTGCGCTTCCGCCTCGCTGTAGCCCACGGTGGCGACTTGCGGGTCGGTGAACACCACTGCCGGCATCGCGGTCAGATTGAGGGCTGCGTCGCCGCCGGTCATGTTGATCGCGGCACGGGTGCCGGCGGCCGCTGCCACGTAGACGAACTGCGGCTGGTCGGTGCAGTCGCCGGCCGCGTAGATGTTCGGGTTGCTCGTGCGCATGCCTTGGTCGATAACGATGGCCCCTTGCGCATTGACAGTGACCCCCGCCGCGTCCAGCGCGAGGCTGCGCGTATTCGGTGCCCGACCGGTGGCAACCAGCAACTTGTCAGCGCGCAATTCACCGTGTCCGGTGGTCAGCACGAATTCGCCGTTCACATGGGCGACCTGGCTGGCTTGCGTGTGCTCCAGCACCTCGATGCCCTCGGCGCGGAAAGCGGCTGTCACGGCCTCGCCGATGGCCGGGTCTTCCCGGAAGAACAAGGTGCTGCGTGCCAGGATCGTGACCTGGCTGCCGAGCCGGGCAAAGGCTTGCGCCAGTTCCAACGCCACCACCGACGAACCGATCACGGCCAGGCGTGCGGGAATGGTGTCGCTGACAAGCGCTTCGGTGGAAGTCCAGTAGGGTGACTCTTTCAGGCCCGGAATCGGCGGCACGGCCGGACTGGCACCGGTGGCGACCAGGCAGCGGTCGAACGTTACCTCGCGCTCGCCACCCTCGTTCAAACGGACGACCAGGCTCTGGTCGTCCTTGAAACGCGCTTCACCGTGCAAAACGGTGATGGCTGGATTGCCGTCCAGGATGCCTTCGTATTTGGCGTGCCGCAGTTCATCGACACGGGCCTGCTGCTGGGCCAGCAGTTTGCTGCGGTCAATCGCAGGCACAGTTGCCGCAATACCGCCGTCGAACGGACTTTCCCGGCGCAGATGGGCAATATGGGCAGCGCGGATCATGATCTTGGACGGCACACAGCCGATATTGACGCAGGTGCCGCCGATGGTGCCGCGTTCGATCAGCGTGACCGTCGCGCCTTGCTCGACGGCCTTCAGCGCCGCCGCCATCGCGGCCCCGCCGCTGCCAATGATGGCGATATGCAAACCGGCGCCCTCAAGTGCATCACGGATTTTTGGTTCATCTTTGAAATCACCAACCCGGATCGAGCCTTGATAACCCAATGCGGCGATGGCGGCCAGCAGTTGGTTGTGGCTCACGGCGGTGTCTGCCATGACTTGCGCGCGGCTTTCTGGATAGGACACCACAGCGGCATTCACGCCGGGAATCTTTTCCAAAGCATCTTTGACATGGGTGGCGCAGGATGTGCAGGTCATGCCATTCACGGTGATTTCGGTCATTTTTTTACTCCATTGAATTTCGGGGTGCAGCAGGCATCGGCTTGGCGTTTTCGTTGGATGGCGTAGATGGTCAAGCCGATGAAAATCGCCAGCGCAGGCAGCAGCACATAGTCCAGATAGCCGGTCAGCGCGGACAAGCCGACCACACCGAGCAAAATGACCAGAACAGGGGTGAAGCAACACAGCGCCACGAGGGTTGTGCCAATGATGCTGACCCGCAGCAGTGTCTTCGGGTCTTTCATGATCAGTTCTTGACTGATGATGGGTAGCCCGCATCCTCGGTAGCCTTGGTCAGTTTCTGCACGCTGGTCTTGGCATCATCGAAGGTGACCACCGCTTCGCGCGTCTCGAAGGTCACGTCAACTTTACTGACGCCATCGACCTTGGAAATCGCCTTCTTGACAGTGATCGGACAGGCCGAGCAGGTCATGCCCGGTACGGACAGCGTAACGGTCTGGGTGGCGGCCCACACGGGGGCAACAACGGCAGCGAGGGCAAGGGCGGAAAGCAGCTTTTTCATGGTGAACTCCTGTGATCAATAGAAAAATGGCACGACGTAGGGAAATCCGAGCGCGACCAAAACCAGCACGGCCACGCCCCAGAAAATGAGCTTGTAAGTAGCTCGCACTTGGGGAATCGCGCAAACCTCACCCGGTTTGCAGGCGGCTGACGGCCGGTAGATGCGCCGCCAGGCGAAGAACAACGCCACCAGCGCCACGCCGATAAAGATGGGGCGATAGGGTTCCAACACCGTCAAGTTGCCGATCCAAGCGCCGCTGAACCCCAAGGCGATCAGAACCAGCGGCCCGAGGCAGCAAGCCGAGGCGAGGATGGCGGCCAGCCCGCCAGTGAAGAGCGCGCCGCGCCCGTTTTGAGGTTCAGACATACGTTTGTCCTTTCGAATCTGAATTGGATAGCTTAAGCTTACTTCCGTAGTTATGTACGGAGTCAAGCGATATGGAAAACAATTTGGAGAACCTGACCATTGGCGTTTTCGCCAGGACGGCCGGGGTCAATGTGGAGACCATCCGGTTCTATCAGCGCAAGGGCTTGCTCCCGGAACCGGACAAGCCTTACGGCAGCATTCGCCGCTATGGCGAGACGGATGTAACGCGGGTGCGCTTCGTGAAATCAGCCCAGCGGTTGGGCTTCAGCCTGGATGAGATCGCCGAGCTGCTGCGGCTGGAGGATGGCACCCATTGCGAGGAAGCCAGCAGCCTGGCCGAGCACAAGCTCAAGGACGTGCGCGAGAGGATGGCTGACCTGGCGCGCATGGAGGCCGTGCTGTCTGATTTGGTGTGCGCCTGCCATGCGCGGAAGGGGAACGTTTCCTGCCCGCTGATTGCGTCACTGCAAGGGAAGAAAGAACCGCGCAGTGCGGACGCGGTGTAGCCCGAGGGAACTACGCCTTAGCGTGCTTTATTTTCCGTTTTCTGAGGCGACTCCAACGTCAGAAAAGACCGTGCGGTCGACTTTTGATATTTCGTGCTGTCGCCTTCTGAAAGTGACACAATTCCCACGCAAACCCGCATCGTTGGCATCCAACTACAGTCTCCATCTTTCAGTATCCGACTACACTGAACTATCGCTGAATAGTTGGACAACGCCATGTTGATTGGATATGCCCGCGTCTCGACCGACGACCAACTCCTCGATCTGCAACGCGATGCTCTGGCGAAGATCGGCTGCGAGCGGGTGTTCGAGGATACCGCCAGCGGTGCCAAGGCTGAGCGGGTTGGCTTGACCGCTTTGCTGGCCACGCTACGCCGTGACGACACCGTGGTGATTTGGCGCCTGGATCGCCTCGGCCGCTCGCTGAAGGATCTGATCCGGCTGGTTGAGCAATTGGACGCCGCCGGCGTCGGCTTGCGCAGCTTGCAGGAAAACATCGACACCGCCTCGATTGGTGGCCGCCTGGTGTTTCACCTGTTCGGTGCCTTGGCCGAGTTCGAACGCAACCTAATCCGCGAGCGCACCCAAGCCGGCTTATCCGCTGCACGGGCGCGAGGCCGCAAGGGCGGACGCAAGAAACGGCTCGACCCGGCCAAGCAGGAGCTTGCCCTGCGCCTCTACCATGAGCGGAAACATACCGTGGCGGAAATCTGTCGGATGATGGGCATCGGCCGCTCGACGCTCTACAACTATCTCACCGAGGCCGAGCGTGATGCCCAGCGGGCGGCGTAAAGCCATCCCGACCGATTCGCTGATGCAGTTGCGGCAGCGGCTCGACCGTCTGCCCAAGAAAAGCCCGGAACGGATTACTCAGGTGGCCGCGATAGCCGAGTTGTACGGCGTGTCCCCAAGCACCGTATACCGGGCGCTGAACCTCATCCATAAACCCCACGCGGCTCACCGCGCCGACCATGGTAAGCCGCGGGTATTGCAGCAGGCCGAGCTGGAGCGCTACTGCGAGCTAATTGCCGCGCTGAAACTGCGCACCACCAACAAACAAGGGCGGCACCTATCTACCCGCCGTGCCATCGAGCTGCTGGAGGGCTATGGGGTGGAAACCGAGCAAGGCTTGGTCAAGGCGCCCAAAGGGGTTCTGACCCGCAGCACGGTGAACGAGTACCTAAGCCGCTGGCACCTGGACCAGTCGCGGCTGTTGCGGCAACCACCGGCCACCCGCTTTCAGGCTGCGCACAGCAATGACTGCTGGCAGTTCGACCTGTCGCCCTCCGACCTCAAGCACATCGATAAGCCGGACTGGATCGATCCGGCTAGGGGCATGCCGACGCTGATGCTGTTCAGCGTGGTGGATGACCGCAGCGGAGTGGCCTATCAGGAGTACCACTGTGTATATGGCGAGGACGCGGAGTCAGCGCTGCGCTTCCTGTTCAACGCCATGACGCTGAAGGCGGACCCGACTTTTCCCTTCCAAGGCCGCCCGAAGATGATCTACCTGGACAACGGCCCGGTGGCCAAACGCCGAGTATTCCAGAACGTCATGCAGGCGCTGGACATCGAATGGCAGACACACATCCCGGCCGGCAAGGATGGCACCCGCACCACGGCTCGCTCGAAAGGCAAAGTGGAGCGCCCCTTCCGCACGGTGAAGGAAGCCCACGAGACGCTGTATCACTTCCACAAACCGGAAACCGAAGCGCAGGCCAATGAGTGGCTGCTGCGTTATCTGGTGCGCACCTACAACGTGCAGGATCATCGCTCCGAACCGCATTCGCGGATTGAGGACTGGCTGGCCAACCTGCCCGTCGAGGGCCTGCGCGAAATGTGCACCTGGGAACAGTTTTGCCGCTTTGCCCGCGAGCCGGAACGACGCAAGGTCGGCGTCGATGCCCGCGTCACCATCGACGGCACGGCCTACGAGGTGGAGCCCGACATGGCGGGCGAAACCGTGGTGTTGCTCTGGGGCTTGTTCGATGACGAACTCTATGCCGAGTTCGAGGGGGAGCGCTTCGGACCTTACTACCCCGTCTCCGGGCCAATTCCCCTACATCGTTACCGCGCCTTCAAACGCGGCAAGGCGGATGAGCGCTCTGATCGCATCCGCTTGCTAGCCGGCCAGCTTGGCCTGCCTATCGCCGCATTGGCTGGCGACGATGTGCGACTCACACCCTCTATTATTCCGACGGCACTGCCACGCCAACCCTTCGATGCCGAGGCGCACGAATACCGGTTTCCCAATGCCATCGCCGCCAAGCTCGCCATTGCCGATGACCTAGCGCAGCCGTTGGCTAAGCTCTCTCCCGACGATCAAGCCTTCATCCATCAGGTGCTGAGCGAAACCCTGACACGCCGCATTGTCTTGGAGCGCGTGCGGGGCTACTTCCGCCATAAGAAAACAGGAGAAGAACATGCGGGCTGAAGTAATGCAGCACTACGGACTGGCGTTGCCACTGAACCAGGCCGGCTATTTTGAAACCGCCCACCATCAGCAGTTGATCAAGGACATCAAGGGGGCGATCTTCGAAGGACGGCTGATTGCACTGTGCGGCGTCATCGGCAGCGGCAAGACCGTAATGCTGCGCCGGCTTCAACAAGCGATGGAAGAGGAAAAGAAGATCACGGTCTCCAAGTCTCTCGCCATTGAAAAGCACAGCATCAAGCTGGCCACTTTCATCGCAGCGCTCTTCTATGACCTCTCCACCGAGAAGCAGGTACGCATCCCCACCCAGGGCGAAAAGCGTGAGCGTGACCTACGCGAGTTGGTGAGGAAGAACAAGCGCCCGGTCGCCCTGTTCGTCGATGAGGCCCATGACCTCAACGGCCATACCCTGACCGGTCTTAAGCGTCTGATGGAGCTGGTGGAGGACGGTGACGGGCGGCTGTCGATCGTGTTGGCCGGGCATCCCAAGCTGCGTAACGACCTGCGCCGACCGACGATGGAGGAAATCGGCTACCGCACCGACATCTTCTCGCTCGATGGCATTGCTGGCAGTCAGCGGGAATACATTCAGTGGCTGCTGGAAACCTGCACTGCGGGGAAGGTCGAACCCGAGTCGATTCTGACCGAAGACGCGATCGACCTACTCGCCACTAAACTGCGCACGCCACTGCAAATCCAACTGCACCTCAGCCTGGCACTGGAAGCCGGCTACCTGACCGGCGAGAAACCCGTTTCGGCGGAACTCGTGCAATCGGTGCTGTCGCGCCAACTGGATGATCTGGAGCCAACCCTCACTCGTCACGGCTACCGCATCAAGGATCTAGTGGAGCAATTCGATGCCAAACCCACCGAAATCAAGGCTCTGTTCAGTAATGCGCTAGACCCGGCGCGGGCGGTTGAGTTACGTGACAAGATGCTGGCAGCGGGCTTGCCTATCTGAGTCCTGTCATTTGCAAATAATGCAGGCTGGCGACGATGGAATGCAGGTCGGCGCGGATCAATGCAGGCTCATTCGCAGTTAATGCTGGTTTGCCGGGCCGGTCAGTCGCAGTTAATTCCGGTCGAAAATCGTATTGATTGCAGGTCGGGACGTTTTTAAATGCAGGCCGCTACACCTAGTGGTGTTTGCCAGCAAACGCATGGCGCCAAAGCCCCGCACGCCGGTACTTGAACCCAACGACGAGCCCCGCCTCTGAACAGGAGCACGCACCATGTTGCCGATCCGCCGTGACATCCGTTTCACCCTGCCCGCCGAGCGCATCAAGGACTGGCATGAACAGGGTCCGTTCATCACGCATTTCTTCAATGCCCTGTCGCTGCTGTTCCCTCAGGGCGAGCTGTTTTTCATGGACAGCGTGCGCCACTACCGCCAACGCATCGACGACCCCGTGCTGAAGAAAGAGATCCAGGGTTTTATTGGCCAGGAGGCGATGCACAGCCGCGAACACGTGGCCTACAACGACTTGCTGCAAGCCGCCGGCTTGCCCGCGCATACCCTAGACCGCCGGCTGAAATTTATCCTGGACCTGCAGAAAAAACACCTGCCAGCGTCCTTCAACCTGGCCGTGACCATTGCCCTTGAACACTACACCGCGATGCTGGCCGAAATCCTGTTGAGCGACCCGTCCCGCTTCGGCGAGTCACTCAAGGGCTACCAACAGATGTGGTACTGGCACGCGCTGGAGGAAACCGAACATAAGGCGGTGGCCTTTGATGTCTGGAACACGGTGATCAAGCCCGGACCCAAGCGCTATTTGCTGCGCACCGGGACCATGCTCACCACCACGGTGTTTTTCTGGCTGGTGGTCTTCGACTTCCACCTGCGCCTGCTGATCGCCGACCGCAAGTGCGGCGGACACCTGAAAGGCTTCTGGCGCATGCTGAAATTTCTGTATGGGCCCAAGGGCGTTTTCCCACGGATGCTGGTGCCGTGGCTGCATTACTTCAAACCCGGCTTCCACCCCTGGGATCATGACAACCGTGCGCGCCTAGCCGGGATTGACGACCTGGTCGAGGAGATCGAGCAGACCCAACGCGGGTATTAGGCTTGCGCCAAGGCGGCGCGTTCACGCACAAAGCCTTCCAACTGATCGCCCGGCAGTGCCTTGCTGAAATACCAGCCTTGGATGATCAATTCGGCGCCGGTGTTGAGGAAGGCCAACTGCTCGGCCGTCTCCACGCCTTCCACCACCACGCCCAAGTTCAGCGCCTCACAGAAGCGCAGCATGCCAGTCATGACCTGGGCCCCCTTGGGGTCGTGCTGGGCCACCACGAAACTGCGGTCGATCTTGATGAAATCCACCGGAAACTGATGCAGGTAACTCAAGGCCGAAAACCCGGTGCCGAAGTCATCGATATAGACCTTGGCGCCAATGGCTTGCAGCTTCTGGATGGTCTGGCGCGTGACTTGGATATCGCTGACCAGTGCGTCTTCGGTGATTTCCACCGAGACCTGCCCGTGGGCCTGGGCCAGGATTTCCACAAGGCGCTCGCCATAGGCGGCGTCGGTCAGGGTCGCGCTGGATATATTGATGGTCATCGGCAAGGCAAAGCCGAGTTTCTGCCACTTCTGGTATTGGCGGACCGCCTGGGACGCTACCCACACATCCACATCCGGCATCAACCGCGCCTGGGCCAGCCATTGCAGGAACTCCCACGGCGAATGCACCTTGCCCTGGGCATCGCGGGCGCGCATCAGTGCTTCACAGCCCGTGCACAAGCCGGTACGGGTCGAGACCTGCGGCTGGAATTCGAGGTAGAACTCGTAGTCACTGATTTGTTGGATGCGGCTCAATTCATTGGCCTGGCGCGCCAGTGTCTTGTGGGACGCGAGCACCGGGTCCAGTTCACGCAGCCGGCCCTTTTCTTCAAGACCCCGGAAAGTCATGTCCAGAGACTTGAGGTAGACCGTGCCCCCCTCGGTTGCCTGGCGATGAATCGCGCGCACATAGGGCGCATACACCAAAGTGCCCAGGCCCAGCAGCGTCAGTTGCAGCGCCACTGCCGCGAGGTCGCCGTGCGTGCTCAAGTAGGCATTGAGTAGAACAGGCGCTGTGAATGGAACGCTGACCACCGCAGGCGACACCCAGCCCATCTGCACCACCGTCAACGCCACCATGGCATTCAATGCGGGTACGATCAGAAACGGGATGAACAAGCGCGGGTTGAGGATGATGGGCAAACCGAACAACAGCACTTCGCTGACGTTGAACAGTGACAGCGGCAGGCTCGCCACCGCCAACAAGCGCATGGACTGGCTTTTGGAAAACAGCAGGATCGCCAGCAACAGGCACAACGCACCGCCGGAACCGCCGATAAACGCAAAGCTGCCGAGCAGCCCGCTGTTCAACATATATTTGATGGGCTCGCCCGCTGCCAGCGCCGTACTGTTCAGCACCACCGCCTGGTCCAGCACATCGAACAGCGGTTGCATGGCGTACACGCCATGAATGCCGAAAAACCACAGCAACGAATTCATCAGGGTCACGAACAGCCCGCTGCCGTAGGGCGACTCCAGGGCATCGAGTACTTGGGGCCCCTGCAGGTGCGCCACATACGGCACCTGCAACAGCAAGGACAGCACCACCACCAATCCCAGAGCGGTGATGGCGCCCGGCACCACCATATTGATCGTGCCCCGCAGGTTGTGGCCTACCAAATCTTCGTTGACCAAGCGAGTCCAGCGGTAACGGTGCAGCCAGGCAATCGCCGGCACATTCAACAGCGGCGAAGCAATCGCAATAAACAGGACGAAGGTGGCCGAAGCACGAGGATATTCGCGCAGGATAAACGTCGCCACCACCACATGGGCCAGACACAGGAACGCCACCGGCAGTTGTGGCAGGCGATACTGGATTGCCAGCATGTAACCGATGGACGCAGCGACCAACAGCGGGATCACTGAGCTGATTTGATTGTGCAAGCCTGCAAGGAACGTCACCACTTGCGGATCGAATCCCAGCACCCGTGCGCATTCAGACAGGATCAGGAAGCCGGCAGACACCAACAGGCATGGCAGGATCCACAACAAACCTTCGCGGATCGCTCGAAGAGACTCAGTGCTGGCCAAGGCGGCCAGACGTTGGGTGAAGAAAAGCTTGAACAGCGTTTGCGCCATGACCCATCCCTCTGCCCATCGCCCACTGTCCCTGGAAGGCAGGGCCGGAAACACGGGGCTAACGCTACACGTCCTGGCACAGTGAGCGAAAGCCTTTTGCCATTCAACCAGGTGTTTTTTCCGTAATAGATGACAGGCAAACCCCTGGATTTTAAAAATAATTGAGTTTTCTGACCTGGGCCAACCGCCGAATCTGCTTCAATGAGTATTATCGGCGCCTGTATTACGCAATGGATTCGCCGTATTCATGGACGGCTGCCTGCGAAGGAAGCAGGCACCAGGGAGAGAAGCTGGATATGCAAGACAAGCTGTCAATAAACGTACGCCCGCTGTTTTTCAACATCCTGCTGTGGGTATTCGGGGTTACGCTGCTGTTGATCAGCAAGGGCGTGATCGAACGAATGACGGGATCCACCGACGAGGGTTCCCTGGACCTGCCCCTGGTGTTGATCGCCTATCTGTTATTGTTTTTACTCACCCCCATACGCGCCTGGACCCACCGCCGACTACGCAAGCGCGCCCGCCGCCTTAGCGCCGGCCACCGTCCAAAGCCTGGCCATTGATTGGAGCAAGCCTTTGTCACCACCCGGCGATAACCACCAACTGGCATTGGACCGGTTTCTCAACGAACACCCCGATGTAGCCGTGGAACTCAACACCCTGAACCCGCTGGCGGCTCAAGCCAAGGGCGAAACCCTGGCGCACTATCGCGCCGAACGGCTGCATGAGGCCTTCGAAGCAGAGGCCGAACGCCAGGGCCTGTTTGCCTGGGAGTTGACCCTTAAACTCACCGCCGAATCCCCCGAAGACTTTGAAGCCCAACGTCTTGAAGTGCATAAGGAAGTGGCACAGATGGCCGGCCTGAGCTGGGACGAATACCGCCAGTTGCATGATTTGGCCGGTTGACCCATCACCCCACGAACCACAAGCGCCGTCGATTGGCCAACCCTTCGCGCAGCTCAGCGACCCCTAAGGTGCGCTGCTCGGGGTCCATGGCCAATGCTGAACGTAACGAAGGCCAGTACTGCCTGGGCAATTGCCTGGGCCGAGGCAGTCGCTGATGACATTGGCACTCCCCAGGCCGCCGGCCCTCTGCCAGCTCATAGAGCACACAGGCCGCTCCGTACAGATCGGCGCTGGCGGACGGCAATCCTCCGACCATCAACTCCGGCGCCGCATACGCAGGGGTCCAGGCATTCAGGCGGCTTCGGCTCAAACCCGGTAATCCTGACCTGACCTGGGCCTCGGCGTGACCCAAGCCAAAATCAAACAGGCGCACGCCCTGCTCGCTCACCATGATATTCGAAGGCTTCACGTCGCCATGCAGGACACCTTGCCGATGGGTGTAGGCCAGTGCATCCAACAGTTGCAGGGCCATGGGCTGCAGCTCTTGCCAGGGCAATCCCTGCGGACACTCCGGGAGCATGCGGTCCAGCGTCAGGCCGGGCATGACTTCCATGGTAAAAAATGCCACTTGGTGCGCCGTGTCCACCTCAAAAGAGAATGCCCGCACCACATGATCATGTCGCAGGCTTCGGGTCAGGGCGAATTCACTGTAGAGAAGCACATGAGCGTCAGCCGACGCGGACAGGCTCTCGCCCAGCAACTTCAGCGCCACGCGGCAGTCTGGCTCGCCAAATGCTTCATGCAGCAGGTCCCGGGCGCGATAGACCACGCCCATCCCCCCAGTACCCAGGATGCGTTCAAGCTGATAACGCCCCGCAAGCAGATTCGGTGGGCCTACCGTCGCGTTCATGGCTGGATCACCACAGCGGTAAGGTCATCTCTCGAAGCGCCGCGCAATACGTCGTGGAACAGCCGGTCCACGACCTGCCGTGGCGTACCGGCGCTCATGGCACGCCCCAACTCCCTATGACTGAGCCCCTGGTACAAGCCATCGCTGCATAACAAAAACACGTCCCCGGGTTGGGTGCATAACTCCAATACTTCCAGCTTCAGCGGCTGCCGGCCTCCGACCGCTCGGGTCAAGGCCCTGCTGCCTGGGTGAGCCTGGGCCAGTTCTGGACTCAACTGCTGGCGGTCGATTAGTTGCTGCTGCAAGGAGTGGTCGCGTGACAGTTGATACAGCCGCTGACCCCGCCAGAGATAGCATCGACTGTCCCCAGCCCAGATACAGGCCGCGCGGTTGGGTTCGAGCAACAGCACAACCACCGTACTGCCCATGATGCCCGCCCCGCCATCGACGGGTTGCAACTGACTGTCGAGGCCACGCAGGCAAAGGCGGACGGCCTCGATCCGTTGGTCAAAGCCGCCCTTGCCTGGCAGTGCGGCAAGGCTGTTGACCACCCACTGGCTGGCGACATTCCCGGCCTGATGACCGCCCATGCCATCAGCGACCGCCCAACAACCCCGTTGTGGACAATCGAGAAGAGCATCTTCGTTGCGCGCACGGCTTTTGCCTTGTGCCGTGCGCCCGGCACTGCGCCATGCGTACGGCCCAGTCACAATTGTTCCGGCAGGCGGAACGTGCGCCATGTCGCCATCTGGAACGGGCTAGGGTTGCGTTGGCTGGTGAGCAGGTAATTGGCCCGCAGGCCTGCCAGGTCAGCCTTGAGAATCTGCGCATCCCGGCCGCTGGCAGACTCGCTTTGCATCAGGTCGAAAAACCGGAACAACGACCAGGCGCCACTGTCCTTCTCGATCCCCAGCGGCCGCTCTGCACCGCGCTCCAGCACCAGGCTGCTGCGACCATTGTCGGCTTCGATCGGCCAGCGGAATGCCATTGGCACGATCGGGCCGTGGCGGTACTCCAACTGCTGATCGCCGACGCGCAACGTCGCCCGGCTGACGGCCTGGTCCAGACTATAGGGCGCCAACGTGAACCGTACAGCCCATTCACCCTGGTCCTCGGTGAAAAAACCCTGGCGAATGGTCTGGGCCCGGGTCAGTTGGTCCAGCACCGAACGCGACATTGGCAGGCTGCGCCCCTCCAGGGCCCGCATGCGATAACGGTCGCCCTCGACACTGACAAATGGCCGCAGGTACCCCTCATAAAAGCGCGCCAGCGCGCCCCGTGGCTTGAAGAACGCCTGAAAATCGCCCAGGGCGACGTCGCTGCCGGTGTGGGCATCGAACGGGTATCGGCGTTGGATGGCTTTCGCATAGAGGCCGTAGACCTCGCTTTGATAACGCTGATTCACGTACCCATACGCATCATCAAGCAGGTGGCGCCAAGTTTGGTCGGCAATACCCTCGAACCAACCTTTGAGCGGCTGCGGGAAGCGGGCCGCCGTATCACGCAGTTTGCCCAACAGCGGCTGCTGCCCATCCATCCGCTGCCTGGCCATTTTGAACGCGGCCTGCTCCGGCGAGCTATCCCGGTTGAGCGCCAGCAATTGCAACTGCAGCTCATCAAGCAAGCGCAATGCCTGTGTCAACTCGCCGCCTGGGTTCTGCTCTTCGTCGAGCAATTGGTGCAAGGGTTCGAAGCGGCGTTGCAATGCACGCCGGGCCGTATCTGGCAGTGGTGTTCTGGCCAGAACCTTGGAAGTCGCAGCGCCCAGTTCGCCAACGTGCGAGCTCACCGCCTCAAACCGATCGGGGATCGGCACTAACCGCGTGTTTTCGCGCACTTGCTGCAGCAACTGCACCAAGGCCGACTGCGCTGATGTGAGGCCCGCAAGTTGCTCCGCGCCTTGGCGCAGGCTGCCGGTGTCCTGCAGCCTGACCCGACCCAGGGCGTCACTCCAGGCATCGGCGTATTCACTGAAATAGCGTTGCTCCAGCGCCAGCATCAACCGGCGTAGTTCCGTGGTGCTGAGGTCGGAGTTTTCCCCAAGTACCCAATTGTCCTGGGCGATGGCATTGACCCATTGAGCGCCCTGTGTTTCGAAAACCTGCAGGTATTTTTGGGTGTAGAACCCCGGTATAGGGGGCCCTGAGCTGGAAAACGCCGGGCCTTCGACTAGACGGTAAGGCTCCAGGCTCCGCGCTTGTTCCCGCAGCGCCCGGTAGACCACCTCTGCCAGCGACTCACCACGCAACACCAAGCGAGCCTGGGCGACCAACTCTTCATTCAATGGCACCAGGAATGGTCGCTCAAGGAGCCGCATAAAGTGCTCGTTCAGACGCTTATGTGTCGAAGTGTCCCCCCGCCACTGACCTGCCACGTGCTCTGCCAGCCACCCCACATCACGCCGCTCGCGCAAATTAAGCATCAGGTAGGCACGCAGGCTGTCCAGCAATTGCCCTCGGTCACCCAGGCTGCCTCGTACTCGTCCTTCGAGCAGCCTGGTCACGTACGGCAGTAAATGTTGCTGCAAGGCTTGGTCATAGGCGCTGGCCAGCAGCGGATAACTCACCTCTCCCTGATACAAGCCAGCCCGATCAATCCAACGTGCTTCGGCCAGCGATGGAAACACTTGCGTTGCAGCCAGGCGACTGTCCAGCAGCGTCAACAGTGCGAGGCTCTCGTCGTCTCCTTGTTGAATAGAGGGTTGGGTGTTGATCAATCCCAGTAGTTGCACCAACCGCTGATGGTTGAAGGTGTAACTGTGCGTCCACAACGCCCCCGCCGTGCCCATGACCACCGACGCAGCCAGCGCCATCAGCCCATGACGCCGATGTATGCGCTGCCGCTCAGGGCTACGCAGTCCGGCAAGATCGGCTTCGGCAAAAATCACGCGATTGAACAGGCCTTGGACAAAATGAGGCCGTACATCGGCAGTCTTCGCACAGGTCAGGTAGAACCCTCGCAAACCATTGATGTGTGGGTAGCGATAGGCGGAAAATCCAGTCTCGATAAACAGGCACAGGCGATCACCGATGTGTGCAACCTGTCGGGGAAAGTCCAGTATCCGGCGCCGACGCGCGATATTTCGCTCCTGATGCAAGCGCGGGATCAGCTCCGCGCCCAGACGCTGCAAAAGGTTCTCGAACGCCTCTCTGACCTGAGCGATGTCTGTGCCGGCGGTACCTGTCACCAGGTGCCCACCCAAGACGACTTCTGCGCTGTCGCCCTGCTGAGCGTCAAAGAACTCGGCAAACCCGGCCAACCGATCAGCCTGGGTCAACACCAGATAGACCGGAACATCCGCATGCAATGTCTGCTGGATGTCCTGCAAGCGGCTACGTACATGACGCGCATGACGCTCCAGGTCGTGCTCATTGCTGCTTGAAAGTGTATCGACAGACAGCGTGACCACCACGCCATTGAGTGGCCGCGCCCGGCGTCGCGACTTGAGCAGACCCAGGAGTGTCATCCATCCCGCAGCATCAACCGAGGGGTCTGGCTGGCCCAAGTAGCGGCCGGCCGTCTCGACCATCACGGCGTCTTCGGCAAAATACCAGTCACAGTAAGGCGTAGTGCCTGGGAGCACGGTTTCTGGTCGCCCGAACAGAGACTGCACGCCGCTGGCAGCCAACAGGCTGGTCTTGCCACTGCCTTGATCGCCAATCAACAGGTACCAGGGCAACTCGTTTCGCCAGCGCTCGCTGCGGTCACCATAGTGTCGGGAGCTTTTCAGCGTGTGCAGGGCCTCCTTGAAGCGCCCCTGCACCTGCTTTGTTTCGTCATTGATCAATGCCTGACGCTGATGTTGCTCGTGGTGCTCGTGTTGACTCAAACGAGCGGTACGGCGAGTACCCACCACGACCATCGACAGTCCCCACAACAGCAGCAACCCGCTGATGGTCAGTAACCGGGATGTCGGGCTCTGCCAGAAACGGTAGTCATCCACCGCCAGCAAAGGCCCGAAAAACCAAATCAGCAGTGCGCTGGACAACACCAGCAACAAGCTCCACAGCCAACTTTTGCGCAGCACCGTCCCCACGCCCTTGAAAAATGCGTTCATCCATTGCTCCCAGCGTTATGAGTGCGTCCGAAACAAACCTGGCACCCAGGATTGAAGAGGTTGCAGCATCGTCTTGCGTTCCTGGCCCAGTACCCAGGCAAATCCTGAATACATCACCAGCAAACAGACCAGCACGCAGATGGCGACCCCTGTGCCGGAGGCAATACGTATCCGTGACCGGGATGCTCTCCCTGCCTCTGGCGAAATGGAGACCGGCAAACGGTCCCCGCGCACATGCCTGATCTGGCGGTACAGAGCGTCATGAAGCGCTTCAAGTTGCGCCCTTCCCCGCTCCATGACGCGGTATTTGCCTTCGAAGCCCAACGACAAGCACAAGTACATGAGTTCCAGCATGGCCAGATGCTTGAAGGGATCGCGGGACAAACGCTCCAGCAATTGGAAAAACTTTTCCCCCCCGAAGGTTTCGTTGTGAAAGCGGCTCAACAGGCTTCTCTTCGACCAATCGCTACTACTGCCCCAAGGCGTGGTCACGACGGCCTCATCAATGACACTGCACAACACGTAACGCGCCGAGATCACCTGACTGTTCTCTACCCCCAAATGCAAGGCATGGGCCTCAAACGCGGTGACACCCGATGAAAGCTGGTCATTGAGCGTCTGCAGGCTTTCCCGACCGGGGCTGGCCTTGAGCAGGGCAACCTGCGACAGCAGTTCCCAGGCTGCGGCCAACAGGCTGTTGGAGCCCATCTTGAAGCTCTGAGCCCCCTGCAGCTGGGCGGTGTAGATCATGCGGTCTTCCAGCTGCTCGAAGCGTGGCGGCGTTGGAAAGTCCGTGACGGGCCCCTGTGCCGGACCGAACCCTTCACGATCAAGCAATATGGTTTTTTCATCCTGCGGGTATTCACTGTCCATCGTCATGGTGTTCAGTTCCTGATAGCCCAGAAGTGGAGTTCCAGCTCGGCGAACTCGCCACTGGCGTGGAAGGCGAAACCCCCCGATTGCTCCAACTGCGAGATGTCACGTGGACTGAGTTCGAGCATGAAATAGGTCTTGCCGGCGTGATACGGAATCTGTCGAGGTGCTACCGGCAGCGGCTTGACCTTGATACCTGCGAGATGCAGGTTCACCAGCTCGCGGATACGTTCCACAGGGCCGATCTTGAGATGCGCCGGCAGGCGATGACGCAGCTCCTCCGTATCACACTGGGCGGTCGCCGCTAAAATGAATGTCGCAGTGCCGAGCAATTTGAGATCGCTGACCGGGCAGACCAGTACCCCGTACTGGCGCTGTTGCAACATCAGCTCGATGGCGTGTTGCTCCAGCACCGACGACAAGACGGTGCGAAGCCCCTCCATCAGCCCGCGAAAGCTCGCCCCCTGGTCGCCGTGTTGGTACTGCACCGCCAATTGCGCACGTTTGTTGTCGCAGGCGAACGTCGAGAGTTCCCCGAGAATCGCCAACAACTCCCGATACAACAACTCCGGCCGCACCTGGGTTTGCCCCTGGTAATGACGCAATATCAACTCAGCACGGTTGATCAGTTGCAGCATCAAAAAGTCGCCAACCTGTGCCCCAGCCGAGGCGCCACTGCCCTGGATGCGTGATGCGATCGCATCGCCACGCGCTGCCAGCAGACTGATCACCTCCTTGAGGCATGAAGACACATACCCCGAACCTTGGAGATAGATGAACGTCGGTACAAAATCCGCCTCCAGCTTTACGCCCCCCTCCTGGGTCGAATCCTGCACCTGGGCGACCTGGAGTCTCACGTAGAACGGATCGCTGGGCCCTTCCCCCAGCATCAGGCGCAAGTCCGGCCGTGCACAGTGGATCTGGCAACGAGCGTCGACGCCGGCATTGGAGTCCCCTATCTCCGTTTCACAGGCGACGTAGCGAGCCAGGACATCGCCTTGCTCCTGCCTGCGCACTTCAACCTGATTCTCTGTTGCCAGCGGCAGCGCCAGGTACACAGCTTGTCTGCCTGCATTGGCAGGCACCTGCAACACCAAAGGCTCCATCGCGCCACTCAGCTCGAACAAACTGCCATCCGGCAAGACACCGCTGGCCCGGTTGACCACGACCTTGCCCAGATTGAGGTACTGCACATCAACTTCCAAGGTCAGAAAACCCCAGGCATCACTGCTCAGCAGGCGGGTACGGTTGAGCTGTCGATGGTAGTAGCGGTCGTTATGCTGCAAGTGCTGGGGCCGCAGCAGCATGCCCTCCTGCCAGATCACGTTATGGACATTCATTTCAATCCTCCGTCCTGTCAGTTTGAGGCGCGACCAGGCGGAGGCCCGTCTGGTCCAGCGCAACTTCGGCCCGCGTCAGTTGCCCTGGCACCACTGGCAGCACCAACCGCCATTGCACGTGGGGCAAGTCGCGGTAGGCCGCCAGCACGCCGACATAACGGCTATGCGGCTCGACACTGAGCTTGAGCGGCACCTGCTCGCCGGGACGCAACTCCCATTCCTCGCTGCTGACCCAATCTTTGGCGAGTGTCTGCTCGGCCCGGCTGTAGAGGCTGAAGAAGTCGGCGTTTTCAAAGGCCACGGGATGCCGCAGCTCCAGCAGTTGCACCACCACGGGTGAGGGACGACCGTGCAGGTCGGGGTTGACTTCATCGCCAGCGGTCAACGTCAAGTCCAGTTTGGTCAACGTCGAAAAAGGTGAAAGCGTGCTACAGCCGGCCAATAGGCCAAGTGCTGACAGCGTTGATATGACAGCGATCCGATACATGAACATCATCCTGGGCACCCGACGTGCAAGGTAGAGACCAGGCGCACCTGCTCCTCGTAGGCTTTGGAAAAATCATTCAGCAACCCCTGCTCGCCCAAGGGCTCTTCGGACGTCAACCGTTGATAGTGGCGTTGATACGCCCGCCAATGGGCGCCATCGCTGAAGAACCTGGGTGGCTTGCCCTCGCGTTCGAAACACAGCAGCAAGTGGCCTGGCGCAAAGGCTGCCAATGCACTGCGCACAGCGGCCCGACTGGCCACGACCAAGGCCAGTTGGTGCACTTGCAGTTCACGACAGACCTGGGCGACGGCGTATTCGGCAGAGTGTTCACCCAGCTCGCCAACACCCAGCAATGACGTCATGGCAGTTGGGCCGTCGGCACAGGCTTTTAACGGGTTGCGGGTATCGAGTCCTGGAGCGGTCAGTGCAGAGTTGATTTCACTGTTCAGCTCGTCGCGGGTTCGCAGGCTCTGCTGCAACCCATCGATGGTTAGCCTGAGCAGACCTGCCACTTTGATCGCCAGGGCCTCACGGCCCAGCGTATCAAGCGTGTCCAGTTGCACGCCCAGCGCTTGCGCGAACTGTGACCAGAATGTTTCCGAGCCACCCGGCGCGGGCGCAGCGGGCACGGTAGGTAGGAGCTCCCTGACGGGGTCAGCCCACTTCGGCACGACCAGATGATCACGATCCACGGCCCCCTGACATAGCGCTTGGGACGGCACCTGCATGGCTGTATCCAAGGCATCAAGCTCTGCCGATGAATCAGCACGCAGTGGCTCGCGATCCAGTGCATCGACAGGGTCAAGTCCCAGGAACGCATCGTCTGGGATCGCGTCATCCCGGGCATATGACCGCCGCTCATTTGCCAGCAAGCGAGCGCGGATCTCCAGCCCGCCCAATTGGTACACGTCACCCTCACTGATCAGCCGTGCCTGCCCCTTTTCCAGGCGTTCCATGCTGCCTGATACACCGATGCCGTTGCTGCTGATATCGGTCAGGAAGTAGCGGCCTTCTCGGTAACTGACCAAGCCGTGATGACTGGAGATCAGGCGATTGGCATCAGGAATGATCCAGTCACAGCCCACCCCACGGCCGATCACGCCACCGACGCCCTCAAACGTCTTGCGAGCAGGCGTCGCAGCGCCTTCGGTACCACAGACTTCAAACACTAGTTGCATGGCGGAGCTCCCCTGCTCACTGCCCACGTCGGGTCGCCTGGGGGTCACCCAACGGACGGTAGTCGGCATCATCAAAGACATAATTGGCGTTACAGCCACTCAACAAACACAGCACCAGCAAAAGGCCTTGCCACGCACGAAAAAACATCAGGTATCTCCCATGAAAATCAGGTGCCAACACGCCCCCATTCAGCCCCCCTCGCAGACATCACCCAGGGGGATCTTCAGGCGCGCCAGGCGATAGAGCAGCGTGCGGCGAGCGACGCCCAACTCACGTGCGGTACGGGTGCGATTGCCACGGTTTTTGTGCAGGCAATCGATCAGGAATACTCGCTCGACCCGCTCCAGGCGTTGACGCAACGTTGCATCGACGGACTCATCGGTGGGGGGTGCAGACAAGGACAAATGCTCGGGCAGGATCACACCGTCATCGCAGAGCAGTACCGCACGTTCCACCAGGCACTTGAGTTCACGGACATTGCCGGGAAAGGCGTGACTCGACAGTTGGTCAAGGGCTGCGCTGGACCACGACACCGGTTCGCGCTCAAGGGCAAGAGAGGCCTTTCGCGCAAATTCACGCGCCAACAACAACACATCGTCGTCGCGCTCGCGCAAGGGCGGCAGTTCGATGGGAAATTGCGCCAGCCGGTAGTAAAGATCTTCGCGAAAACTGCCTTGGGCGACCATCGCGGCGAGATCACGGTGAGTCGCGGCGATGATGCGCACATCCACCTTGTGTGCCGCGCTGGCGCCCAAGGGGCGGACTTCGCCCTCCTGTAGAACCCGCAGCAACTTGGCCTGCAGCGACAGCGGCATGTCGCCGATTTCGTCCAGGAGCAGCGTGCCGCCGTGTGCCGCATCAAACAGCCCGGTGTGGTTGCGTTCAGCCCCCGTGAAAGCACCTTTGCGATAGCCAAACAGCTCACTTTCCAGCAGGCCTTCGGGAAATGCCGCACAGTTCTGCACCACGAACGCTTTGCTGCGGCGCGCCCCCGCAGAATGGATAGCCCGCGCCACCACTTCCTTACCCGTTCCCGTCTCCCCTCGCAGCAATACGGTGTAAGAGGTATGCATGACCTTGCCAATCAGGCGGTATGTCTCATCCATGGCCGTACTGTTACCGACCAAGCCAAATTCTGCACGGGGAGCCGGTGTGCATTGATTCTGTCGGACGACACTTCCCAAGGATGGCTGACAACGCAGCAAAGCCAATTGCATCAAGGTAAAACTACCCAGTTGGCTCAGGGACACGGAGTAGTCCTGCAAGTGTTTCCGGCATTGGCTGGCGCACAGCAACACGCCGCTGATGGCCTTGTCCCGGTTGAACAACGGCACACATGACAGCGCTTCCCAGGCTGTCGCCATGGCTGGCAGGAAGCCGTATTCGTACACGCTGCTCGATAGGTCCTCCAGGCTAAGGGCCGTTTGATGGCTGAGTACGTAGTGCAATACCTGCTCGTGCTGGAAGTCCTGGGTGCCGACCGGATCACCGGGGCACAGCTCCCCGGATAAATGCTGGGCAATCAGTTCGAGTCGGCCTGTAGACTCATTTCGCCAGTACAACTGGCTGAGTTCGCACTGGCTGAGTTGCGCCACCGCCGTCACACACAGGCCGGGCAACGAGGCTTCGACGCCATCGATGCCTAAGCGAATGAACCAGCCGAGCAACACGTCGGCGAAGGCCAGGGGATGGGATAGTTGAGTGGACCGATTATCCCTCATTGGCTGAGCTCACAAATGGGATAGCCGCTACCCTCCAGACGCGCATGCACATTCGCCAAGCATTCACCTTGGGCCATGGCCGACAGCAGCCGATCCGCCACCTGCGGCAACAAACGGAGCTCGATCCACTGGTCAATGTAACGAGCGCCGCTATCTCCGTGGGCACAGTGTTCGGCCATGTGTGCAACCAGCTCTGGCGTATAGCTGAAAGCCAGCTTGCGAAGACGCAACCGTTGTCCCAAGCGTTCCAGCTTGAGTCGCGCCAGGTCATGCAGAACCTCACCCTTGATCGGGTAATACGGCACCACACGCATGCGGGCCAGCAATGCCGGTTTGAAGTGGTCGCGCAACAGCGGATGGATCGCCTCTTGCAGCACTTGCACGTCAGGCCGTTGATCGCCAGCACACAGCTCACCGATACACTCACTGCCGAGGTTGGAAGTCATCAGGATCAGTGTGTTGCGGAAGTCGATTTCCCGGCCTTCCCCGTCATTGACCAGACCCTTGTCGAAAATCTGATAGAACAGGTTCAACACTTCCGGGTCGGCTTTCTCGACCTCATCGAGCAGCACCACCGAATACGGTCGTTGGCGCACGGCTTCGGTCAGTACACCGCCCTCGCCGAAACCGACATAACCGGGCGGTGCGCCAATCAACCGCGACAGGGAGTGTTTTTCCTGGAACTCCGACATGTTGAGCGTCGTGACGAAACGTTCACCGCCATACAGTAGATCGCCAAGGGCAAGTGCTGTCTCGGTCTTGCCTACACCGCTTGGGCCGACCAGCAGGAACACACCGACCGGTGCGTCGGCTTTGTTGAGCCCCGTGGCAACGGCGCGCAAGTTGCGGTCCAGGGCCTGCACCGCCTGTTCCTGGCCAAGAATGCGCGCGCGCAGCGCATCGGCAAAGCCCAGCGCCCGTGCGCTGTGCTCGAGTGCCAGTTGTTCAACCGGGATACCGGTCCAGGCACTGATGACCTGGGCCACCATGCGCGGGCACACCTGCTGCGGCACGGCCTGTTGCTCAAACCAGCGCTGTTCCAGCTCCAGGCGCTCACTTTCCATTGCATCCCTGCGCAGTTTCAACGCGTGCAAGATCTGCTCATCCACGGCAAACCCTGCGTCCCTGTCACGACTTAATGCCTGATGCTGCCGCATACCTTCCGCCTGCTCCGCGTACAGGCGTTGTAATGCCTCCGGTGCGGTCTCCCGTCGGGTACGCAAGCGAGCACAGGCCGTGTCCAATACATCCACCGCCTTGTCGGGCAACTGGCGCCCGGACAGGTAACGAGCGCTCATTTGCGCCGCCGCCACGACGGCATCGTCACGCACATAAACGCCGTGGCTGCGCTCATACACCGAAACCAGTCCGCGCAAGATGGAAACCGCCTGCTCGACGCTGGGCTCGCCCACCCGTACAGGCTGGAAACGCCGCGCCAATGCCGGGTCCTTTTCGAAGTATTTTTTGTATTCCGACCAGGTAGTGGCAGCGATGGTGCGCAGTTCGCCACGCGCCAGGGCTGGCTTGAGTAGATTGGCGGCGTCGGACGCGCCTGCCTGGGCGCCTGCCCCGACCAAGGTATGCGCCTCATCGATAAACAGGATCACCGGCGGCACTGAAACGTTGACCTCATCGATCAAGCCCTTGAGGCGCCGCTCGAATTCACCCTTGATACTGGCACCGGCCTGGAGCAAGCCCATGTCCAAGGTCAGCACCCGGACATCCTGCAGTGGTCCCGGCACCTGCGCAGTGGCGATGCGTAGCGCGAGGCCTTCGACAACGGCCGTCTTGCCGACCCCGGCTTCGCCGACGAGTATTGGGTTGTTCTTGCGGCGGCGCATGAGGATGTCAATCAACTGGCCGATCTCGACATCCCGGCACAACACCGGATCAATACGCCCTTCATGGGCCTGGCGCGTCAGGTCGTGGGTGAAGCGTTCCAGCAGTGACTCACCCTTCGGGGCAGGGTCAGTACCAGGTGCCTGGCTCCGCACAAAGTCGAGCACACGCTGCGCATCCAACCGATTCAATAAAACCTGATAGACACTCCCCGCGTGGTGCAGCGGATGACGCAGCAATGCCAGCAACAGGGCGCCGTGATCGACCTCGGTCTGTCGCAGTTCCAGATGGGCAACCATCAGGGCCTGTTGCAGCCACTCTACAAGCGCCTGGGCAAACACCGGATTGCGCGAAGCACTCGCCTCCCCTTTGGGTTGCAGTGCAGCTTGCAGCTCGCCGGTTTCGATGCTCGCATCTGCCAATGCCCTTGCCAGAAGGCCGTCGTGATGCTCCAGCAGGGCCAACAGCAGGTCTTCCACCAATACCTCCCGGCCGCCGCGCGTTACGCAGCGTTCAGCAGCGCGCACCAAATCGCGACGAGCCTGGGGGGTCAAGGTCTGGATAAGTTGTTGCAGGTCCACATTCATCATAATGATTCATCCCTCATGAGCGTTGCTCGGCACCATGACCACACCATAGGCGTACTCATGTGCCAGCCAGCTGGTCCAGCCGAGACGACAGACGTTGTGCTCGCCAATGTGCAACGGTCGGATCTCTTCTTTGGCAAGCACCAGGCGCAGGTCATATTCCAATGGGTCCCGCGCCGTCAGCCGCACCAATGAGCACAGCAGCGGGTAGTCCGCACCCGTGGGCAGAAACCCATGGAGTTGCTGCCAGCGCAGGCCCTGCAGATGCACCCTGAACTTGCCACTGCGGTCGGCCACCTGGCTGCCCAATACCTGGTCATGGCCAAGCACACTGTTCGCGACGCCGAGCCGGTTTCGCTGTGAGTCGGCGATGACAACCGTGCGCAGCACCCATTGCTCGATGAACAGCCGGTTGTGCTTGAAGTAGTAGCGCAGCACCGTCTCGATCAAGGCTGCCGAATGTGCCCGCAGGCCTAGCAGCCCCAAGTAGGGCAACAGCCGCTGGCAGTTCAATTGCGCGACACTGCGAATCTGCCGCCCCCTCAGCCCGATCAACGCAAACATCTGCTCGGAAAAGGCGTCACGCGCGCCCGCCTGGAAACACGCCCGATAACGATATTTGCGCCAGATCGGCAGCATCAGTCGTTGCAGGCGGTGATGAAACACGTCCAGGAAATCTCGCGTAGCGTTGCCGCCCACCCCGTCGCCATAGGCCTGCTCGCCATAAAACGCAGGTAACGGCGACCCCGCGCCACACAAGCCCAAGACGTTGAGGCGAAGGCGTGCGCGCAGCTGTTCGTGCTCGACAAAAAATTCCACGCGATCAATATCGTGACCGGGAAAACCGAGGCCAGGATTGGCTTGAAACTCCAGCAAGTCATACAGCGCGTCGTCATCCAACAGAGGATGGGCATCGCGCAGACGCTTGATCACCTGCAAAACCGCCTGGAACAGCGAATATTCGCGGATGATCCGCGACAGTCGCGTCAAAGCAGGGGCTGCTGCCCCATCCGTGGTGGCCATAGATACACGTCTCCTTGTGTGCTGATGACTCTTAGTTCGTGATAAGCATTGAGGCTGGCGTAGAGCGCAAAGAACTCGTTGAGTACTGACGCAAAAATGAACACTTCGCCCGGCCCCAAGAAACCCTGGGGATCAATCTTCAAATCAATTCGTACTCCGCGACACGGCAAGCCGCGGTGCAATCGGTCGACCGATGAATGACTGACGGATCGCATTGCACCCAACTTCCTCTCACTGACCTTTTGCGCCAGTCGGTCGTGATAGCGCGGCAAGTCATAGGTTTTGAGAATCACCTTCAAGGCGTCGATATCGCTCAATGACAGGTAGTTGAGCGACATGTTGCTGATAAGCCGCCAGAGAAAATCCTGGTCCAGAGGCGGAGACAGACTGGCTGTCGGCGCGCAGATATTGCGAAACGACAGCCCCTCTGGCGTCTGCTCGCAAGGCCGGTTGATGTCGCCTAACTGCAACAGTCGAGGTAGGTTGTGATTGGTGCACGTCAACTCGATCGACAGTGTTTGCTGGTCCGACTCGAGGCCGTTGCCAATCCCAAGCCAGGTTTCCAGCCCGGCATGCTGTGTCGATGGCCGTTGGCGAACGCTGTAGCTGGGCGGGTTTTCCGGTACGTCGGTATCGCCACCATGTTCAAAGGATTCGAACGGCACATAGGCCTGGTATCCACGCCCACCCGGCTGCCAACCCGTTACACGGTCTACGGAAAACACACTCGCGTTCTCCCGCGAATACTCGCCGGGAATGAGCAGGTACTCATCCTGCTTCCCGTCCAGGCGAATGGGCACCGCGTCATGCTTGAACAGATTCACGATGGGCGTGCAGTAGAGCTTCACGTTATCCAGGGTGGGCTGTTGGGACTCACGCCATGGCGTGCGTAACTCAAAGCGCATTATCAGGCCACGTACCTGCTTGAGCTGCTCACCGGGCAATCTGTGCAGCACGTCCATGCCCCCCACATCGACAAACAGGAACTTGTCAGGAAAGGCAAAATACTCCTGCAGATGGCGATACCCCGGGAAGGTATTCTGCGGATAGGGGATCAACGCCTGTTCCTCACTGAAACCCACCGGCTGTACCTGTTCGGCACCCAGTCGCAGTGATATTGCCTCACCGTCGGGCCCGCTGACGGGCAGTCCATCGTGGCCCAAAGGCAACAGCTCGATACCTTCGAGGTGGCGCAGCAGGCTCAGGTATAACGCCTGGCTGATGTAGCTATCCCCGGCCAGATGCAGGCGCAACTGATCAAAGGCCCAGTCACTGAAATTACCGGCGGCGCTCATGTGCAGGCGCAGACTCAACACGCCCTGCCCTGCCTGTGCGCTGTACTCCAGGACGCTCAGTTGCAGCGGTAGAACCTGTGTGGCGTAGCAGGTACGAAAACGGCATCGCTCACCGTTGACTGCGGCGCTTTCCACCGGTGTATCACGCGCCACCCACACACCGGGACCTGAGTGCTTCAACGGGTCAAATTGCAGCATGCTGAACGCTGGCATTGGGCGCATGTAGTTGGGCCACAGCAAATGCATCAGCGAGTGCGTGAGCTCTGGAAATTCGTCGTCGAGTTTTTGCCGCAAGCGCCCCGTGAGAAATGCAAACCCCTCCAGCAGCCGCTCGACATCGGGATCCTGGCCAGACTCTGCGAGAAAAGGGGCCAGCGCAGGATTGCGCTCGGAGAACTGCCGTCCGAGCAGTCGCAACGCACTGAGCTCACTTTGGTAGTAACGGTTAAAAGACATCCGGCAAAACCTCTACCTGACCGGCGTCACAGAGTCGCGCGGTAAACACAACAGGTTGCTTGATACCCTTGACCGTCAGTGTGCCTTCGATAGCGAACGCCAGCGCCAATGGATCCTGGTCCCGCGGCAACGTCGTGACCCGCACATGCTTCAAGCGTGGCTCGTACGCCCGGATAAATCGCTCGATCAACAAACGCGATTGAGTCAATGACTCATGCAAGCTCTGGTTCATGTCGTTGAGGTCGGGCAACCCGTAATCCGGAAGTGTCTGCACGCTGCCGGCACGGATACTGAGCATTTTTCCCAGATGCATCGCGACAGATGTCACGCCACACGCGGGAGTAGCCGCCGGACGTTCAAGACGCTCGAAAAGGCGTTGGTGGTGGGACACTCCCTGGCCGCTGCTCATTCTTTATCGAGCTTGCCGACCAGGGACAGCGTGAAGTCGGCCCCCATGTACTTGAAGTGCGGCCGTACACTCAGGTTGACGCGGTACCAGCCGGGCTCGCCGTCGACATCACTGACAACGATGCGCGCCGCGCGCAATGGCCGTCGTCCACGCACTTCGGCACTGGGGTTTTCCTGATCGGCGACGTACTGGCGAATCCATTTATTGAGTTCCAGCTCCAGGTCTGTGCGCTCCTTCCACGAACCCAATTGCTCGCGCTGAAGAACCTTAAGGTAGTGGGCCAGGCGATTGACCACCATCATGTAGGGCAATTGGGTACCCAAGCGGTAATTCAGCTCGGCTTCCCTGCCCTCGGGACTGAGGCCAAAGTGTTTCGGCTTCTGCACCGAACTGGCGGAGAAAAACGCGGCATTATCGCTGCCTTTGCGCATCGTCAAGGCAATGAAGCCCTCTTGCGCCAGCTCGTACTCACGGCGGTCGGAAACCAGCACTTCCGTCGGGATTTTGGTTTCGATCTCACCCATGCTCTGGAAGTGATGCAGCGGCAAGTCTTCCACCGCACCACCGCTTTGCGGGCCGATGATATTCGGGCACCAGCGAAAGCGCGCGAAGCTGTCAGTCAGGCGCGTGGCAAAGGCGTATGCCGTGTTGCCCCACAGGTAATGTTCATGGCTGTTGACCACGTTTTCCTGATAAGCGAAGGTCTTGACCGGACACTCAACTGGATCGTAAGGCGTACGGAGCAGAAAGCGCGGCACGGTCAAGCCGATATAGCGTGCGTCTTCGCTTAGGCGAAAACTTTGCCATTTGGCAAATTGAGGACCTTCGAAGTGGTCCTTCAGGTCTTTCAGGTCCGGCAGGCCGGTAAAACTCTCCAACCCGAAGAACGCCGGCCCGGCAGCGGCGATGAATGGCGCATGGGCCATGCAGGCCACGCTGGATGCGTACTGCATCAGTTTCACGTCGGGTGCACTGGGAGACAGAAAGTAGTTGGCGATAATCGCGCCCACAGGCTGACCACCAAACTGACCATACTCAGCACTGTAGATATGTTTGTACAACCCGGACTGGGTCACTTCCGGTGAATCCTCGAAATCTTCCAACAGGTCTTGCCGGGAGACGTTCAGCAGTTCGATCTTGATGTTCTCGCGGAAGTTGGTACGGTCAACCAACAACTGCAATCCCTTCCAGGCGGCTTCCAGGGCCTGGAATTGCGGGTGGTGCAAAATCTCATCCATCTGCAGGCTGAGCTTCGTGTCGATCTCGGCAATCATCCGGTCGACCAAGCGTTTCTTGACGGGCTCACCACGATTCTGCGGTTTGATCAGCTCTTCGATGAACGCCGAGACGCCCCGCTTGGCAATGCCATACGCCTCGTCGTCTGCACTCAGCAGAGTCTGGGCAACGATGTTGTCGAGAATGCTGAATTGATCATCGGTGGGTGCTGGCAGTGTGTGTTGTTGTGTCGTCATGCGGTCAGTGTCCTTTTACTGAAAAATGTCAGGCGTCGGGGCTGTCCAGACCCAGCTCAGCCAGTACCCTGGCGCGGGACTCGTCATCCGCCAGGGCCTGCTCGATAGCCTTGCGAAAGCTCGGGGTGTTTCCCAAGGGTCCCTTGAGCGCCATCAGTGCCTCGCGCAACGCCATCAACTTGTGCAATTCGGGCACCTGCTCAACCAGGTTCGCGGGATTGAAGTCCTTCATTGCATTGATGCGCACCTGAATGGCCAACTCCTCAACACCTGAATCCTCCTGCAGGCGGTTGGGCACGTTCAGCGTCAGGCTCAACGCCTGCTTGGCCAGCACGTCATCAAGGGTGTTCTTGTCGATCGCGATGGGCTTGCGATCTTCGAGCTTGCGCACGTCCTCACGTTGGATGAAATCGCCCAGCACCAACAGTTTCAGTGGCAGTTCGACTTCTTCCTGCGCTCCGCCGATAGCGGGTTTGAACGTGATATTGATGCGTTCCTTGGGGGCGACCGAAGCTTCTTTGGCCATGGTGTCTCTCCTTTTTCAAGTGGCTCGAAAGCCTATTCAAGTACCGCTTCCAGATCGAAGAGGCACAGCCTGCGATGGGTGTCTTCCTTGCGCTCGCGCACGGCGTGGTTTTGTGGCAGCAGGTCGCAGCAGCGATACAGAAGCTGGGCAACTTGAAGTGCCAGCTCCGGTTCCCGGCGCTCAAGGCCTGTGCGTTGCAGTTCGTGGTCCAGGTGTTCGAGCTGGATCTTCGCCAGCTCATGCTTGCCCGCCTGCACACACAGGCGCGCCTGTGCCAGCCGCCAGTGAAAACGCGCGCGATCACTGCGAGCGGCGAGGCTGCCTTGCTTGAGTTCATGGATCGCGGCCTTGAGCCCATCCTTGCGCAACCTGGGCGCTACCGCCTGCAAGGCGAGCTCCCAGGGCTCGGCTTCGGAATCCACCACGGCGGCTGATTCGGGTACTTGCAAATGCCGGCTGACCTGCAGCGTGATCCAGTCACGGCTGGCGGCGTCGGCAAAAGGAACGCGGTCGTGAAAGCAGAACGACGGCAGGTCCGGCAAGCGTTGCAACAACAAGGCGAAGACAACTTCCAACTCGAGCATGGCCTGTTCGGCCTGCAAGGCTTCCAGGCATTGCCAGAGCATGCGCAACCCATCGAACCAGAACATGGCACCGGCCAGACTGGCCTCGAGTTCAAGTACCAGGTCGGCGTAATGCCCTTGGGCAAAACGCTCCTGATAACGCTTGAGCTTGTCAGGGGCAGGCCCGCGCAACGCGGTCACCCGTTCGTTGTCGGCATCCGGGTAGCTGGCCAGTACCAACCAATTCAATGTTCGGTTGAGGCGCAAGGCGCGCAGGTCGGTAGCGTTCTGGCGCAACCACCAGGTACACAACGGGCGGGCCTGCTCCTGCAAGGTACGTAGCAACTTGCTGGCGTCTTTTTCGTTATTCACAACGGCTTCGGGTTTGAGCAATTGGCTGGCCGCTTGCTGGACCTGCGCAATGACACCGCTTAACCCCGCCGCCGGGGTATCGTCCTGAGCCGCACGCTCCAGTCGTTGAGCCAATTGCCTGCGAATCGGCAGCAGCAACGGCGCGTCATCCGCGAAGTGCTTGGCCCATAGCTCATCGAGACCTTTGAGTTGCTCCAGTACAGCGCGAAACAAGGGCTGCTGGTTCTGCAACGGCAAGCCTTGCGCGAACAAAGGCTCGAGGCGCAACACCAACCAAGCGAATGCTGCGCCACGGGTACGCAGCTTTTCGGGGTAGGCCACCGACCAATGATGCTCGCAGAGATAGCGCAACATCCCGAGCCCCGCCAGCAGCCCTGGATAGGATTCGCGCTGGTGCAAGGCCCAGGTCAACCAGACCGCCACGCGTAGATCCTTGGATTGTTGCCGTAACAGGCCTTCGCTGGTTTCCAAAACCTTGTGCCAATCCGGCTGACTGCTGCCATGGATCGATTGCGCCTTTGCCAGCTCGGACTCCAAGGTTTCATACTCACTCGAAAAGCGCATATCGCTGCCCGCAAAACTTGTTTGCGCACAAGGCAACCTTGCAACTTCAAGATAGTAATCACACAGCTTGTCCGAATACGACATTCAACACCTGGCGCAACTAACCAAAACAGGGAAAAGCCAACTAGCGACACTTAAAAAGCACACCAACAGGCCATCTTAACCTTGCTGTAATTCCTGCAAAGCTCCCAAACCTTAGCCACGCCAAAAGCATTCAGCAAGCGACAGAATAATACTTAATCCTTTTCCTACAACCCCGCAAACAAAGCCACTGCGCAGCATTTTGCGCACTGACGCAGGGGTGCGATTTAAACTCTATTACGACCTCCCTATTTAACCCGCGTGTGCACCGAGCAATTAAATGCACACCTCTGCGCAACTAAATACGCCATATAACAACCAAAACCATCTCGTTTGATTAGCACCCCAGACTTATTTAGCGCCAACCCCCCGTATTTATTAATCCACCCACTTTCAGGCACGCTTCTTGTAGTAACAGGGACTTGCCCAACCGGTGTCATGATCGGTTGGGACTACCTCTTCAATCAGACAAGGAAACCCGTCATGCCAACACCCGCCTATCTTTCCATCACCGGTGTCAAACAAGGTTTGATCACGGCAGGCACGTTTACCCAGGACTCGGTAGGTAATATTTACCAGGAAGGCCATGAGGACCAGATCCTGGTCCAGGCGTTTGCTCATCAGGTGATCATTCCCCGCGATCCTCAATCCGGCCAGCCCACCGGCCAGCGGGTCCACAAACCCATGATGATCAGCAAAGTCTTCGATAAATCCTCCCCATTGCTGTTCAGCGCACTGACCAGCGGCGAAGAGGTCAAGTGCCGGCTGGAATGGCTGCGCACCTCGTCCGCCGGCACCCAGGAGCACTACTTCACCATCGAACTGGAGGGCGCGACCATCGTGGATATCCAGTCACGCATGCCCAACTGCCAGGACCCGGACAACGCCCACTTCACCCACTTGGAGGATGTGTATTTCACCTACCGCAAGATCGTGTGGACCCACGAAGTGTCCGGCACTTCCGGGTCCGATGACTGGCGCAGCCCGGTTACGGGTTAAACCGGATTAACCAGGGAACGGTGCCAAGGGAGGCGCCGTTCCTGACCGCGGGCTAAACCATCGCCAGAGGGTGCTTGCGCTTGGGTGCGCCAAACACGCGGTCAATCGCGTCGAGGTCGTGCTCATCCAGCACCAGCTTGGCGGCGGCTGCGTTGAGCCGCACGTGCTCTGGGGTGACCGCCTTGGGGATCGCGATCACACCGTCTTGGCGCAACACCCAGGCCAGTGAGACCTGGGCGGGCGTGACCTCATGTCGACGGGCGATCTGCTTGAGGGTCGGGCTGGACAACAACTCGCCACCCTGGGCAATCGGACAGTACGCCATCAAGGGCAAGTGATGCTGTTGCCACCACGGCAGCAGGTCAAATTCGATGCCGCGCTCTTCGATGTTGTAGAGCACCTGATTGGTGGCGCACGCCGGGGATGCGAGTTCCTGCAGATCGGCCACATCGAAATTGGAGACGCCCCAGCGGCCGATCTTGCCGACTTCACGCAGGCGTTCGAAGGCTTCGACGGTTTCCTCAAGGGGGTGTTGGCCGCGCCAGTGCAACAGATAGAGATCAATGTAGTCCGTGCCCAGGCGCTGGAGGCTGGCTTCACAGGCCCGGGGCACGCCCTTGTGGCTGGCATTATGCGGGTAGACCTTGCTCACCAGGAACACCTGGTCGCGCCTGCCGCGAATGGCTTCGCCGACGACCGTTTCGGCGCCGCCCTCACCGTACATTTCGGCGGTATCGATCAGGGTCATGCCCTCGTCGATGCCCAGTTGCAAGGCCGCGACTTCGGCGCGGTGCTGGTCGGGATTTTCGCCCATGCGCCAGGTTCCCTGGCCGATGACAGGGACGGGGACGCCCGCCAGATCAATGGTACGCATGACAACCTCCTGATGAGTTCGCGGATTAACAGTGTGGCATTGACCGGACAAAAGGGTTCAATCGAAGTAAGGTTAGCCTCTGCCAAGCCACCAGGAAGAACCTGTAATGCTGTTTGTCGTCATGCTCGGGGGCAAGCACCCACGGGCAAAGATTGAAGTGCACGATGTGGTGTTTGCGGTCGCGGACACGCTGGAAGCGACCTACCCGCAACTGCGCGCCGACTGGTTCGGCAGCCCCAAGGGTGTACATATCGATGCCTGGATGGCCGTGGAGGGCGTCGACGGCTGGAAAGTCGAACTCAGCCATCTGGCCCCTGCTGCTGGGGCGCACCACCTGTACTTCATCAACCTTGGCGGTTACGAGTCCAATAGCTTTGGTGAAGCCCACCACTACCTGCTGGTGGTCGCCCGCAACAAACAGGAAGCCATGAGCAAAGGCAAGCAACAGATGCTGCGCCACTGGTCCCAAGCCCACACCGATGGGGTGCTGGACATCGACGACTGCCTGCCCATTGATCTGGTGAGCGGTCGCTATATTCATCTGGTGCAGGGCCCGCACCGGCCGATCATCCAGCAGAACGACTACATCGTCCTGAGCTGAACCCTACCCGAACGGGGTATGGCGCCCACCGGCCACCTGCCTGACAGTGCAATCAGTCCCTCAGCCTGATAACAAGCACAACTCAAGGTGGGTCCCCATGCGTAAAGCCTTTATCGCCCTGTTCAGCGCCGCATTGCTTGCATCCTGCACCTTGAGCCAGGCCGCCGACGACCCAGGCAATACCTTGCGCATCTACAACTGGGCGGACTACATCGGCGACACCACCCTGGCCGATTTCGAGAAAGCCACGGGGATCAAGGTGGTCTACGACACCTACGACTCCTACGAAACCGTGCAGGGCAAGTTGCTTTCCGGACGCTCCGGGTATGACCTGGCCCTGCTCAACGCTTCCCTGGTACCGCTGCTGATCAAGGGCGGCGTCTTCCAGCCACTGGACAAGTCCCAGTTACCCGACTGGAAGAACCTTGATCCATTGGTGCTGAAAAGCCTGGAAGCCCACGACCCCGGCGTCACTTATTCCGCGCCCTACACCTGGGGCAGCAATGGCGTGACCTACAACGTCGACATGATCAAGGCGCGCATGCCGGACGCGCCTATCGGCTCCCTGGCGATGATTTTTGACCCGAAAGTGGTGTCGCGCTTCGCCGATTGCGGCATCACGTTCATGGACTCCCCCACTGACATGATTCCCCTGGCGCTGACCTACCTCGGCCTGGACCCCAACAGCGTCGCCCCAAAAGACCTCAAGGCCGCCCAGGACGTGTTGATGGCGGTGCGCCCGTACATCCGCAAATTCGACTCCAGCGGTTTCATCAACGGTTTGGCCAATGGTGATCTGTGCCTGGCCACCACCTGGTCCGGCGACTACGCCACGTCTCAGGCACGGGCAACGGAGGCCGGGGCCAAGATCACGCTGGACTATTTCATCCCCAAGGAAGGCTCGCTGATCTGGTTCGATAACTTCTACATCCCCGCCGATGCGCCCCATGTGGCCAACGCCCACCGGTTCATCGAATTCCTCCTGCAACCCAGCACCATGGCCGGCGTCAGCAACACCATCCACTACGCCAACAACAACCTGGCCGCCAAGCCCTTGGTGAATGCCGATATCCGCGACAACCCGGCCATCTACCCCGATCCGACGACGATGCAGCGCCTGTTCACCCAGAAAAGCCAGCCGCCGGCCGCTGTACGCCTGATCACCCGCACCTGGAACGCCGTCAAGACCGGCAAGTGACCCCCAGCCATTGAAGGTAAATGCCATGACTCTGCCAAATCCCGCTTTCTTCGCCCAGTTCGACCACGACAAACTGGACGCCGCCGACAAAGCCCACTACATGCACGGTTTCCACATGTTCGACGAACACCGTGAACAAGGCTCGTTGAACATCGCGATGGGCGACGGCGCCTACATCTATGACACTCACGGCAACCGTTACCTGGATGCGGTCGGCGGCATGTGGTGTACGAATATCGGCCTGGGCCGCGAGGAAATGGCCGACGCCATCGCCAACCAGGTGCGCCAACTGGCGTACTCCAACCCGTTCTGTGACATGGCCAACGTCACCGCCATCGAACTCTGCGCCAAGCTCGCCAGCCTGGCGCCCGGCGACCTTGATCATGTGTTCCTCACCACTGGCGGCTCCACGGCGGTGGACACGGCCTACCGACTGGTGCAGTTCTATCAGAACAGTCGCGGCAAACCGACCAAGAAGCACATTATCTCGCGCTTCAGCGCCTACCACGGCAGTACGTTCCTGACGATGTCGATTGGTAACAAGGCCGCTGACCGCGCGCCGGAATTCGATTTCATGAGCGACCTGTTCCACCACATCTCCTGCCCCAACTACTACCGGGCGCCGGAGGGGATGAGCGAGGCTGACTTCCTCGACTTCCTGGTGAACGAGTTCGAAGACAAGATCCTCACCCTCGGCGCGGACAATGTGGCGGCGTTCTTCGCTGAGCCGATCATGGGCTCCGGCGGCGTGATCATTCCGCCGCAGGGCTACCATCGGCGCATGTGGGAAATCTGCCAGCGTCATGACCTGCTGTACGTCGCCGATGAAGTGGTGACCTCATTCGGGCGCCTCGGTGCGTTTTTCGCCTCCGAAGAGGTGTTCGGCATGCAGCCCGACATCATCACCACCGCCAAGGGCCTGACCTCCGGCTACCTGCCGCTGGGCGCGTGCATTTTCTCGCAGCGTATCTGGCAAGTCATCGGTGAACCGGGCAAGGGTCGCTGCTTCACCCACGGTTTCACCTACAGCGGGCATCCGGTGAGTTGTGTGGCGGCACTGAAAAATATCGAAATCATCGAGCGGGAAAACCTGCTGGCCCATGTCGAAGAGGTTGGCGTGTATCTGGAACAACGCCTGAAAACCCTGGCCGACTTGCCCCTGGTAGGCGACATCCGCTGCCAGCGCCTGATGGCCTGCATTGAGTTCGTGGCGGATAAACGCACCAAGGCGCTGTTGCCGGACGCGGTCAACATCGGCGAAAAAATCCACCTGCGCGCCCAGGCCAAAGGCTTGTTGGTGCGCCCCATCGGCCATCTGAACGTGATGTCACCGCCACTGATCATCACCCACGCCCAGGTCGATGAGGTGGTGGAGACCCTGCGCCAGTGCATCCTCGACACGGCAGCCGAACTGCGCGCCAGCGGCGAGTACCAGGGCCGATGACCTATAGCGCCGAGCCCGTCTCGGCGTTGTGGCCTGGGCATCGACGGCCGGGTAGACTGGCCGTCATGACAACCACCAGCCCCGCCCCCTCCCTGCAGCAACTGGAAGCCTGGCACCACGCCCTGGGCCAGGCGCTTATTCATGTGGACGAGGCTTCGTTCCTCGAACACCTGGCCAGCGCGCTCTGCACGCTCACGCCCATCGAATCGATGATGATCAGCCTGGAGCGTCAGGGCCTGCCGCCGCACTTGCTGTACCAGCAAGGCATTCCCCGCACCTACCAGGACGAGATCATCCACCGCTACTTTTCCCGTGGCTACTTGCTCGATCCCTTTTGCCTGGCAGTGGACAAAGGCCTGGCCGAAGGTTTCTACCCCCTGGCCGAGATTGCCCCGGACGATTTTTTCAACAGCGAGTACTACAAGACCTATTACCTGCGCAGCGGCGGCGCCCAGGAGAGCTACTACATTGTCGACCTTTGTCCCCAGAGCAAGATTTCTCTGTGCATGTTCCAAGGCTTGAGCGCCGGGCAATTCACTGAGCCACAACTGGCGCTGCAGAAAGCCACCCAAGCCATGGTCCGCGAATTACTGCGCCGTTTCGGCACGAGCGGTGGCCTGACCAAAGTGATCAGCGACGACGCCTTCACCCAGACCCAAGCCCATCAGCAGATTGAAGCTGCATTCATGGAGTTCGGCAGCGGCGTATTGACCGTGCGGGAGCGTGAGATCGCCCACTTGATCCTGCGCGGGCATTCGGTGAAATCCACCGCGCAAGTGCTGGGCATTTCGCCGGAAACCGTGCGCATGCACCGTAAGAATCTGTACACCAAGCTGGCGATCAATTCCCAGGCCGAGCTGTTTGCGCTGTTTATCGAATGGCTGACCCGCAGTGGCGCCATGGCCCGCAGTTGAACCACTCAGGCAATCGGCGGGAACTTTGCCAGGAAATAACCGCCTGAATCCGGTAGGCTCACCCTTTTCATTCAAGGAGTTACTTCCCATGGCCAAAGCCACCGCCCGTCACATCCTCGTTTCCACTGAAGACAAGTGCAACGAACTCAAGGCCCAAATCGAAGGCGGCGCCGATTTCGCAGAGATCGCCAAAGCCAACTCCAGCTGCCCGTCCAGCCGCGACGGCGGCAACCTGGGTTCGTTTGGTCCAGGCCAGATGGTCAAGGAATTCGACACTGTCGTCTTCAGCGCCCCGGTCAACACCGTGCAAGGCCCTGTGAAAACCCAGTTCGGCTACCACCTGCTGGAAGTCACCAGCCGCCAGGACTGATCCAGTCCGCGCTGATGCTTTAAACAACGGCCCGCCTTTTGGTGGGCCGTTGTGCATGTGATGACTGGCGACGCTGATGCCGTTAGCGTACAAATCCCTTTTCTACTTCACACGGCGTTCAAGGCTGACAATGCGATTGGCTTTTTCCTACATTTTGAGTTCGACCCTGGCCCTGCTGCTGGCCAGCACCGCCGTGATCGCGGCACCTCAACCGTACCTGACCGTGTACGGCGAACCGGCCAAATACCCCGCCGGCTTTACCCATTTTGACTATGCCAACCCGAACGCCCCCAAAGGCGGCAGCCTGCGCCGCTCGGCCATCGAGATCGGGCGCTTTGACCACGTGTTGCCCTATATCGACAAAGGCATCGGCGTTTCCCAGGTCGACGGCTGGCTGTATGCGCCCCTGGCCCAGCGCTCCCTGGACGAGCCCTACACCGTTTACGGCCTGGTGGCCGAAAAGATGGAGCGCGCCGACGACGGCCTGTCGCTGCGTTTTTTCCTCAACCCCAAGGCCCGCTTTGCCGACGGCAAGGCCATCACCGCCGAAGATGTGCGCTACAGCTTCGACCTGCTGATGACCCAAGGCAGCCTGCGCTTTCGCACCCTGTTTGCCGACGTCAAGCACGTCGAAGTCGAGGGCGAACGCCAAGTGCGTTTCGATTTCTCCAGCAATGAAAACCGCACCCTGCCCCTGGACATCGCCACCCTGCCGGTCTTCCCGGAACACTGGTGGAAGACCCGCGACTTCGCCAATGGCGGCGGCTATGAAGCGCCTCTGGGCAGCGGCCCCTATAAAGTCAGCAAGATCGACTCCGGCAGCACCATCACCTTTACCCGCGATCCGAACTGGTGGGGCAAGGACCTGCCCGTCAGTCGTGGCCTGTATAACTTCGATCACCTGAGCCTGGAGTACTTCGGCGACACCGAAGTGGCCCGCCAGGTATTGCGCGGCGGTGCCTACGATTTCAACCGCGAGTTTTCCGCCACCGGTTACTCCATCGGCTACAACGGCCCGGCCTTGGATGACGGTCGCCTGCAACGCGCGCACCTGGCCAAGGAAATGCCGCAACCGGCCCAGGGTTATGTGTTCAATGTGCAAAAGCCGATGTTCAAGGACCGCCGCGTGCGCCAGGCCCTGGCGATGCTGTGGGACTTCGAATGGGCCAACCGACAGATGATGCGCAACATGTACATCCGCCAGCAGAGCTTCTTCTCCAACAGCCCGCTGGCGGCCAGCCAGCCGCCGACCCCAGAAGAACTGGCGATTCTTGAACCCTTGCGCGGCCAGGTGCCGGACGAAGTGTTCACCCAGGTGTTCAAGGCGCCGGTCACCGACGGCAGCGGCATGATCCGCGACAAGCAATTGCAGGCCCTGGCCTTGCTGGAGGAAGCCGGCTGGAAACCGGACGGCGACAAACTGGTGAATGCCGAGGGCGAACCGCTGGAATTCACTTTCCTTAATGCCCAAAGCGGCATGGAACGCCTGCTGCTGCCGTACAAGCGCAACCTGGCGCAAATCGGTATCACCCTGAATATCCGTCGTATCGACTCCTCCCAGTATGTGAACCGCGTGATGGCACGGGACTACGACATGATCGTCACCGGTTTCCCGGTCACCACCTCGCCCGGTATGGAGCTGTACAACTACTTCGGCTCGGCCGCCGCGTTCGATCCCGGCGCCAACAACTACATGGTGCTCAAGGACCCGGCCGTCGATAGCCTGATCAAGGGCCTGGTCAAGGCCGACACCCAGGCGCAGATGCTCACCTACGCCCATGCGCTGGACCGGGTGCTGCAATGGAATTACCTGTGGATCCCCAACTACTACCCGCCCGGCACGTCCGCCGCGTGGTGGAACCGCTTCGGCCGCCCGGCCATCGAGGCGAAAAACGACGAAGCCCTGGAAACCTGGTGGGAAATCAGCCCCACCCCACTGACCAACGAACAAATGAACGCTGAGCTGAAAAAACGCGGAGGGGCGCGCTGATGTTTGCCTATATCGTGCGGCGCCTGCTGCTGATCATCCCGACGCTGGTGATCATCCTGCTGGTGAATTTCGTGATCGTACAAGCGGCCCCCGGCGGCCCGGTAGAACAGGCCATTGCTCACTTGCAAGGCATTGGCGGCGGTGGCGTCGGTGGTTCCTCCGGCGAAGGCATCAGCGGCGGCTCCCGCGCCAGCCGTGGCCTGGACCCGAAGTTGATCGCGGACATCGAAAAACAATACGGCTTCGACAAGCCGGCACCGGAGCGCTTGTGGCTGATGCTCAAGAGCTACGCGCAGCTGGACTTTGGTAACAGCTTCTTTCGCGGCAAGACGGTGATTGACCTGATCCTGGAAAAGATGCCGGTGACCATCTCCCTCGGCCTGTGGGCCACGCTGATCACCTACCTGGTGTCGATCCCCTTGGGGATTCGCAAGGCGGTGCGCCATGGCAGCAGCTTTGATGTGTGGAGCAGCACCGCGATTGTCATCGGCTATGCGATGCCCGCGTTCCTGTTTGCGATGTTCCTGATCGTGGTGTTTGCCGGCGGTACCTCGCTGAACTGGTTTCCGGTGCGCGGGCTGGTGTCGGAGAACTTCGAAGAACTCAGCACCGTGGGCAAGATTGCCGACTATTTCTGGCACCTCGTATTGCCAGTCACCTCGCTGGTCATCGGCGGGTTTGCCACGCTGACCATCCTCACCAAAAACTCGTTCTTGAACGAAATCACGCGCCAGTATGTGGTGACCGCCCGTGCCAAGGGCCTGAGCGAACGGCGCGTGTTGTACGGCCATGTGTTCCGTAACGCGATGTTGCTGGTGATCTCGGGGATTCCCCAGGCATTCATCGCCGTGTTCTTCGCCGGTTCCCTGTTGATCGAGGTGATCTTCTCCCTCGATGGCCTGGGCCGCATGAGCTACGAAGCCGCCGTCTCCCGTGATTACCCGGTGGTCTTCGGTTCGTTGTTTATCTTCACGTTGTTCGGCCTCTTGATAAAACTCATCGGTGACCTCTGCTACACCCTGGTGGACCCGCGTATCGACTTTGCCGCGAGGAACGCCTAATGCTTAACCTGTCTCCGGTAGCGCGCCGCCGTTTCGAACGTTTCAAGAAAAACCGACGCGGCTGGTGGTCGCTGTGGCTGTTTATCGGCCTGTTTATCCTGACCCTCGGCGGTGAGTTGATCGCCAACGACAAACCCCTGGTGCTGAGTTTCAAGAACGAACTGTATTTCCCGGTGTTCAAGCGTTACACCGAGCAACAGTTCGGCGGCCAGTTGCCCTTCCAGACTGACTACCGCAGTGACTACGTGAAAAAGCTGATCGAGCAGGACGGCGGCTGGATGCTGTTCCCACCAATCCCGTTCAGCGACGACACGCCCAACTACGAACTGACCCGCCCTGCCCCCAGCCCACCCTCGGCGGTGAACTGGCTGGGCACCGACGATCAGTCGCGGGATGTGTTGGCGCGGGTGATCTTTGGTGCGCGGGTGTCGATCCTGTTTGCCCTGGCGCTCACCGCGATCAGCGCCGCCATCGGTATTGCAGCCGGTGCGTTGCAGGGTTATTACGGCGGCTGGGTGGATTTGATTGGCCAGCGCGTGCTGGAGGTGTGGTCCGGGCTGCCGGTGCTGTACCTGCTGATCATCCTGTCCGGTTTTGTCGAGCCCAATTTCTGGTGGCTGCTGGGGATCATGGCGCTGTTTTCCTGGCTGGCCCTGGTGGACGTGGTGCGCGCCGAGTTCCTGCGCGGGCGCAACCTGGAATACGTCAAGGCCGCACGGGCCTTGGGTTTGGGTGATGGCAAGATCATTCGCCGGCATATCCTGCCCAATGCCATGACCGCGACCTTGAGCTACCTGCCGTTCATCCTGACCGGCGCGATTTCTACCCTGAGCGCCCTGGATTTCCTCGGTTTCGGCATGCCGGCAGGCAGCGCCTCCCTGGGCGAGCTGATTGCCCAGGGCAAGCAGAACCTGCAAGCGCCCTGGCTGGGCCTGACGGCGTTCTTCACACTGGCGCTGATCCTGTCGCTGCTGGTGTTTATCGGCGAGGCATTGCGTGATGCCTTCGACCCACGCTCATGAGTGACCGCCTATGAACCTGATCGAAATCCGCGACCTCAGCGTCGCCTTCAGCGGCCAGACCGTGGTGCGCAACCTGAGCCTGGACGTACGCCCCGGCGAGTGCCTGGCGCTGGTGGGCGAGTCGGGCTCGGGCAAGTCGGTGACCGCCCACTCGATCCTGCAATTGCTGCCCGAAGCCGGCACCGAAACCACCGGCTCTATCCGCTACCGCGGCCAGGAACTGATCGGCGCATCGGCGGCGACCCTGCAGAAGCTGCGCGGCAACCGCATTGCGATGATCTTCCAGGAGCCGATGACCTCCCTGAACCCGTTGCACAGTATCGAAAAGCAGATCGGTGAAACCCTGCTGTTGCACAAGGGCCTGGGAGGCAAGGCGGCCCAGGCGCGCATCCTCGAATTGCTTGACCTGGTTGGCATTCAGAAACCCCAGGAACGGCTCAAGGCCTATCCCCATCAACTGTCCGGCGGGCAACGCCAGCGCGTGATGATCGCCATGGCCCTGGCCTGCGAGCCGGAACTGCTGATCGCCGACGAACCGACCACCGCGTTGGACGTGACCGTGCAGCGCAAGATCCTGCTGCTGCTCAAGTCCCTGCAACAACGCCTGGGCATGTCGCTGCTGCTGATCAGCCACGACCTCAACCTGGTGCGCAGCATTGCCCAGCGCGTGTGCGTGATGCGCGCGGGTGAGATTGTCGAGCAGGCCGACTGCCAGAGCCTGTTCAATGCGCCGCAACATCCGTATAGCCGTTTGCTGCTGGATGCCGAGCCGGACGGTGATGCGCTGTGCAGCGATGAGCGCGAAACGGTGTTGCAGGTAGACGACCTGACCGTACAATTCCCCCTCGGCGGCGGCTTGTTCCGGCGCAAGACCTACCTGCGTGCAGTGGACGGCATCAGCCTCAGCGTGCAACGCGGCAAAACCCTGGGGATTGTCGGTGAGTCCGGCTCGGGCAAATCCACCCTGGGCCAGGCGATCCTGCGGCTGCTGGACTCCACCGGCAGCATCCGCTTCCAGGGTGAAGCCCTCGACCCGCTGAGTAACCAGCAGATGCGCCCATGGCGCAAGCAGATGCAGGTGGTGTTCCAGGACCCTTACGGCAGCCTCAGCCCACGCATGACCGTGGAGCAGATCATCAGCGAAGGCCTGGAAGTGCACGCGCCGTGCAGCCTGGCCGACCGCGACGCGCAAGTGGTGCAGGTGCTCAAGGATGTGGGCCTCGACCCCGCCAGCCGTCACCGCTACCCCCATGAGTTTTCCGGCGGCCAGCGCCAACGCATTGCCATCGCCCGCGCCTTGGTGCTCAAGCCGGCGCTGATGCTGCTCGACGAACCCACCTCGGCCCTCGACCGCACCGTGCAGAAGCAAGTGGTGGCGCTGCTGCGTGAACTGCAGGAGAAATACGGCCTGACTTACCTGTTCATCAGCCATGACCTGGCGGTGGTGCGCGCGATGGCCCACGACATGATCGTGATCAAGGACGGCAAGGTCGTTGAGGCTGGCGCAAGCCATCGGGTGTTTGACGCGCCGCAGCATCCCTACACCCAGGAATTGCTGGCGGCCGCCTGCGGATTATCCTCATGAGTACCAGCCTCACGGATTACCAACAGGTTCGCGGCCTGGCCATCCAGTCGCTGTTCGAGATCATCGAGCAGTCCAGCGAAGGCACGGTGATTGTCGACCGCGACGCGAACATCGTGTGGATGAACGAGCGCTACGCCAAACGCTTTGGCCTGAAAAGTGCCGACGAAGCCATCGGCCAGCCCTGCGAGCAGGTGATTTCCAACAGCCTGTTGCGCCAGGTGGTGCGCAATGATCAGCCGATCCTGTTGGACATCCAGGACACGCCCAAAGGCCCGCTGGTGGTGATGCGTTTGCCGATCCACAACGATGCCGGCGCGGTGATCGGCGCGATTGGCTTTGCATTGTTCGATGAACTGCGCAACCTGTCACCGCTGATCGAGCGCTACCTGAGCATGCAGCAGGAGTTGGCCTCGACACGCTCGTTGCTGCGCTCGCGCCAGAGCAAATACAACTTCGCGCACTTTATCGGCACCAGCGCCGCCAGCCTCGAAGTCAAGCGCCGGGCGCGGCGCAGTGCCAGCGCCGAGTCGCCGGTGTTGCTGCTGGGCGAGACCGGCACCGGCAAGGAATTGCTGGCCCAGGCGATTCACGGCGCTTCAAGCCGTGCGCATAAGGCCTTTGTCAGCATCAACAGTGCAGCGATTCCCGCTGACCTGCTGGAGGCCGAGTTCTTCGGCACCGCACCGGGCGCGTTTACCGGCGCCGACCGCAAGGGTCGTGCGGGCAAATTCCAGATTGCCCAGGGCGGCACGCTGTTCCTCGATGAAATCGGCGACATGCCGCTGCCGCTGCAAAGCAAATTGCTGCGGGTGTTGCAGGAGAAGGAATTCGAGCCGGTGGGCTCCAACGAGATGCTGCACAGCGATGTGCGGGTGATTGCGGCCACGTCCATGGATCTTGAAGCGGCGATCAAACGCGGTGAGTTTCGCGCCGACCTGTATTACCGGCTGAATGTGCTGCCGATCCAGGTGCCGCCGTTGCGTGAGCGGCTGGAGGATATTCCAGCGTTGAGCGAGGCGATTCTTGAGGAGTTGCGCAGCCAGCATGAGTTGGACCGCGAAGCCTTGGCCCTGCTGGCGCAGCATGCGTGGCCGGGAAATATCCGAGAGCTGCGCAATGTGTTGGAACGCGCGGCGCTGCTGAGTGATGACCTGGTGCTGAATGCCAGGGAAATACGGGCGGCCATTGGTACCTTTACGCCGGTGGCGCGTAGCAGCGCCGTCGCGACGGTTGAGGGGGAAAGTTTCAACACAGCGCGGGAACGGTTTGATCGGCAGATCATCACGGCAGCGTTGAGGGCATGTGAGGGCAATGTGGTGGAGGCAGCCAAGCAGCTCGGGCTTGGGCGGTCGACGCTGTACAAGAAGATGGTGGCGTTGGATCTTGCCCAGTCTCAATAGAGAGACACAATTCCATATACGAAGACATTTCAATGTGGGAGCGGGCTTGCTCGCGAATACGGTGTGCCAGCCGCCTGATTCTTGGTTGATACAGCGCATTCGCGAGCAAGCCCGCTCCCACATTTGATCTTCATAAGTCTCAAATAAGGGACAAATCTGATAGCGCCAATCCAATATCTGAAATTTATTCATATATTTCAAAAGCTTAGCTAGTTGGCACATATCTCGCTATAGCCCCTTCCTACAGCAACACCCCACAAAAATAACAATCCGATGGAGACACACCATGAGTGTGATCATTGCCCTGGCAGCGCTCGCGTTGCTGATGCTGGCTGCCTACCGTGGCTATAGCGTTATCCTGTTTGCCCCCATTGCCGCCCTAGGCGCTGTGCTGCTCACTGACCCCTCCGCCGTCGCGCCTGCCTTTACCGGGGTGTTCATGGAGAAGATGGTCGGCTTTATCAAACTGTATTTCCCGGTGTTCCTGCTCGGCGCGGTGTTCGGCAAGCTGATCGAGCTGTCGGGCTTTTCGCGCTCCATCGTTGCCGCAGCGATCCGCTTGCTCGGCACGCGCCAGGCGATGCTGGTGATCGTCCTGGTCTGCGCCCTGCTCACCTATGGTGGCGTGTCGCTGTTTGTGGTGGTGTTTGCGGTGTACCCGTTCGCGGCGGAGATGTTCCGCCAGAGCAATATCCCCAAGCGCCTGATCCCGGCGACCATCGCCCTCGGCGCGTTCTCGTTCACCATGGACGCCCTGCCCGGCACGCCGCAGATCCAGAACATCATCCCCAGCACCTTCTTCAACACTACGGCCTGGGCCGCGCCATGGCTGGGCCTGATTGGCACGATCTTCGTGTTCTGCGCCGGCATGCTGTACCTGGCACGCCAGCGCAACAAGGCGCAACGGGCCGGTGAAGGCTACGGCACCGAGCTGCGCAACGAGCCGGAAACGGCCGACAACCTGGCGCTGCCCAACCCCTGGATCGCGCTTTCGCCGCTGATTCTGGTGGGCGTGATGAACCTGCTGTTCACCCATTGGATCCCGCAGTGGTACGGCAAGACCCACAGCCTCGCCCTGCCAGGGATGACCACGCCGGTGACCACCGAAATCGCCAAGCTCACCGCGATCTGGGCGGTGCAAGCGGCGTTGCTGGTGGGCATCGTCATGGTGTTGGTGTTTGGCTGGTCGGCCATCAAAAGCAAACTCGCCGAAGGCAGCAAAAGCGCGGTCAGCGGTGCGTTGCTGGCGGCGATGAACACCGCTTCCGAATACGGCTTTGGTGCCGTGATCGCCTCGCTGCCAGGCTTTCTGGTGTTGGCGGACTGGCTCAAGGGCATCCCTAACCCACTGGTCAACGAAGCGATCACCGTAACCCTGCTGGCCGGTATCACCGGCTCGGCGTCGGGTGGGATGAGCATCGCCCTGGCGGCCATGTCCGAGAGCTTTATTTCGGCGGCCCATGCGGCCAATATCCCCCTTGAAGTGCTGCACCGCGTCGCGGCCATGGCCAGCGGCGGCATGGACACCCTGCCCCACAACGGCGCGGTGATAACGCTGCTGGCGGTCACCGGCCTGACGCACCGCGAAGCCTACAAGGACATTTTCGGCATCACGATCATCAAGACCCTTGCGGTGTTCGTGGTGATCGGTACTTTCTACGCCACCGGCATTGTGTGAGGTTTTCATGACGACATTGAACGGCAAGACCGCCCTGGTCACCGGCTCCACCAGCGGCATCGGCCTGGGGATTGCACTGAGCCTGGCCAAGGCCGGCGCCAACCTGATCCTCAACGGCTTCGGCGACGCCAGCGCGGTGATCGCCCAGGTACAGGCGTTCGGCGGCAAGGTCGGCCATCACCCGGCGGACGTCAGCGACCCGGCGCAAATCGCCGACATGATCGCCTACGCCGAGCGTGAATTCGGCGGCGTGGATATCCTGGTGAACAATGCCGGCATCCAGCATGTGGCGGCGGTGGAAGACTTTCCGGCCGAGCGCTGGGACTCGATCATTGCGATCAACCTGTCGTCGGTGTTCCACAGCACACGCTTGAGTTTGCCAGGCATGAAAGCCAAGGGCTGGGGGCGTATCGTCAATATCGCCTCGGTGCATGGCCAGGTCGGTTCGGTGGGCAAGGCCGCCTATGTGGCAGCCAAACACGGTGTGATTGGCTTGACCAAGGTCGTCGGCCTGGAAACCGCCACCAGCAACGTGACGTGCAACGCCATCTGCCCCGGCTGGGTGCTGACGCCGCTGGTGCAGAAGCAGATTGATGACCGTGCCGCCGCCGGCGTTGACCCGCAGCAGGCGCAGCATGATCTGCTGGCGGAAAAGCAGCCGTCCCTGGAGTTTGTCACGCCGCCGCAACTGGGCGAGCTGGTGCTGTTCTTGTGCAGCGAAGCCGGCAGCCAGGTGCGCGGCGCCGCGTGGAATATCGACGGCGGCTGGCTGGCACAATAACAAGAGGCCCACTATGTCCGAGATCCTCTGGCAACCCTCCCCGGAACGCATCGCCCACACGCGGATGGACCAGTTCCGGCGCTACATCAACCAGCGCTACAGCGTGCAACTGAGCGACTACCCGGCGCTGCATCAGTGGAGCATCGACCAGCGCGCGGATTTCTGGCGGGCGATCGTGGAATACTTCGACGTGCAATTTCGCAATCCGCCCACGGCGGTGCTGATCGAAGACGCCGAGATGCCCAGCGCCCAATGGTTTCCCGGCGCGACCCTGAACTTCGCCGAACACCTGTTGCGCCGCCGCGACGATCACCCCGCTGTGGTCGCCCTCAGCGAAGACGGCCAGCGCGAGCAATTGACCTACGCCGAACTGGCGGCCCATGTCGCCGGCCTGCAAAACAGCCTGCGGGCCGCCGGTGTCGTGCAGGGTGACCGCGTCGCGGCCTGCATGCCCAACACCTGGCAAACCCTGGTGGGCATGCTTGCCACCACCAGCCTGGGCGCGATCTGGTCATGTTCGTCGCCGGACTTCGGCACCCAGGGCGTGATCGACCGGTTCGGCCAGATCGAACCCAAGGTGCTGATCACTTGCGCCGGTTATCGTTATGCCGGCAAAACCATCGACCAGACCGCCAAGCTCAATGAAATCCTCGAACGCCTGCCGTCCCTGGAGCAGTTGATCGTCGTGCCGTACGCGCGGCACCAGGCAAGGATCGAGGACTATCAAACCCACGCCCGCGTCGCGCTGTGGCCGGACTTCTACCAGCCCGGCGGCGCGCCTGAATTCGTCGCGGTGCCGTTCGACCATCCGCTGTACATCCTCTATTCCAGCGGCACCACCGGCGTGCCCAAGTGCATCATCCACGGCACCGGCGGCGTGCTGCTCACCCACCTCAAGGAACACGGCCTGCATGCCGACCTGTCCCGCGAGGACTGCCTGTTCTACTACACCACCTGCGGCTGGATGATGTGGAACTGGCTGGTTTCGGTCTTGGCGATCGGCGCCACGGCGGTACTGTATGACGGTTCGCCGTTTCATCCGGGGCCCGAGCGTTTGATCGACCTGATCGATGTCGAGAAGATCAGCGTGTTCGGCACCAGCCCCAAGTTTCTCGCCACCTTGGAAAAGGCCGGCTTGCAACCGCGCCTGAGCCACGACCTGAGCAGTCTCAAAGGCTTGATTTCGACCGGTTCGCCCCTGTCGCCGCAGAGCTACGACTACGTGTACCGCGAGATCAAGGGCGAGCTGTGCCTTTCCTCCATGTCTGGCGGCACCGATATCGTCTCCTGTTTTGTGATCGGCAATCCGGTGCTGCCGGTGCGTCGCGGCGAAATGCAGTGCAAGAGCCTGGCGATGGCCATTGAGGTGTGGGACGACCAGGGCCAGCCGTTGGTCGGCGAAAAAGGCGAACTGGTGTGCACCCGGCATTTCCCGGCCATGCCGATTGGCTTGTGGAATGACCCGGAGCGTAAAAAACTGCGCGCTTCGTATTTCAGCCAGTTTCCCGGCGTCTGGGCCCAAGGGGACTACGCCGAACAGCGCCCCAACGGCAGCCTGCTAATCCACGGGCGCTCCGACGCCGTGCTCAACCCCGGTGGCGTGCGGATCGGCACGGCCGAGATTTATCGCCAGGTGGAAAAAGTCCCACAGGTGCAGGAAAGCCTGGCCATCGGCCAACGCTGGCAGGACGACGTGCGCGTGGTGCTATTCGTACGTCTCAACGAGGGTGTCGAGCTGGACGACGCGCTGGAGCAGCAGATCCGCCAGGTGATCCGCGCCAACACCACACCGCGCCATGTGCCGGCGAAGATCCTCGCTGTCACCGATATCCCCCGCACCATCAGCGGCAAGATCGTCGAATTGGCGGTGCGCAATGTGGTGCACGGTGAGCCGGTGAAGAACACCGACGCCCTGGCCAATCCGCAGGCGCTGGAGCAGTTTCGCGACCGGCCTGAACTGGCGAACGGATGAAAGGTTTCAGCGCTGACGCACTCATTTGAAGACAAACCCCGAATGCATGCTATTTTTCGGGGGTAGTCACCCATTCCCAAGTCACGGGATAATGGGTGTTGTCATCTTTCAAAGCGTTACGCTCAGGGCTTTTTCATGATTGGAACATCCACCGGTAGCGAAGCCGCTGCATTGATTGCGCGGCTGGACTGGGCGCAAAGCCCGCTCGGTGAGGCCACTGATTGGCCGCAAAGCCTGCGCACCGCCGTGGATATCGTTGTCCACTCGCCGATGCCGATGCTCCTGCTGTGGGGCAGCCAGCTCACGCAGCTTTACAACGACGGCTTCGCCCAACTCGCCGGCAACAAACACCCTGAAGCGATGGGCCAGCCGGCGCATCAGACCTGGCCGGAGCTGGAAAGCTTTACCGCGCCGATCTACGACGCCGTTCTCAGCGGCCAGGTGCGCACCTTCAGCGAGCAGCGGTTCGTGCTGCAACGCAACAATCGCGACACGGAAATCTGGCTGGACCTGACCTACAGCCCGATCCGCGATGAAAGCGCGCGCGTGGCCGGGATTCTGGTCACCGCCATCGAAACCAACGAACGCCGCAAGGCCCAACACAACACCGAACAACGCTTGCAGTTGGCCTTGGCCGCCACCGACGCGGTAGGCACCTGGGATTGGGACATCGGCGAAGACCGCTTCATCGCCGACGCGCACTTCGCCTACTTGCACGGCGTCGACCCCAGCGATGCGCGTTCGTTGCCGATCAGCGATTACCTGCACGGCGTGCACCCGGAAGACCGTGGCATGGTGGCGCGCAGCATCAAGCACTGCATCACCTTTGGCACCGAGTACGCCGAGGAGTATCGCTTGCTGCAAGCCGACGGCCAGGTACGCTGGGTGTTCGCCCGTGGCCGTTGCTACAAGGATCATCAAGGCCGCCCGGCACGTTTCCTCGGGGCCGCGCTGGACCTCACCGAGCGCAAGAACACCGAGCAGGCCTTGCGTCAGAGCCAGACCGAATTGCAACTGATCATCAACGCCATGCCGGTGTTGATCGGTTATGTCGACCATGCACAGCGCTTTCGCCTGAACAACAGCGCGTACCTGGAATGGTACGGCATGACGCCCCAGGAGCTGTACGGCAAGACCATCCGCGAAGTGCTCGGCGAGGAGGTGTACGCCGGGCGTGAAGACAAGATAGCCGCCGCGCTCAAGGGTAAGGCCTGCAGCTTCATGACCATCACTCCGCACCACGATGGCCGTCCGCGCCATGCGTTGATGAAGTACCTGCCGCGTTTCAGCAATGACGGTTCAGTCAATGGTTTCTACATCTTCGTGATCGACGAGACCGAACGCAAACTCACCGAAGAAGCCCTGCGCCACCTCAACGAAAACCTTGAAGAGCGGGTGGCTCAGCGCACCCAGGCCCTGGCCGAAGCCAATCAGCGCCTGCAAAACGAGATGTACGAGCGTGAGCGTGCCGAAGACGCGTTGCGCCATGCGCAAAAGATGGAAGCCGTGGGCCAGCTCACCGGTGGCATTGCCCATGACTTCAACAATATGCTCACCGGTATCATCGGCAGCCTGGACCTGATGCAGCGCTACATCGCCGCCGGGCGCAGTGACGAGATCGGCCGTTTTACCGATGCCGCCGTGTCCTCCGCCCATCGTGCGGCCGCTCTCACCCATCGGTTGCTGGCGTTCTCGCGCCGTCAGTCGCTGGACCGACGCCCGCTGGACCCCAACCAATTGGTCGCCTCCCTGGAAGACTTGTTCCGTCGCACCAAAGGCGCGCACATCGGGCTCAAGGTGCAACTGGGCCACGACATCTGGCCGGTGAACACCGACGCCAGCCAACTGGAAAACGCCCTGCTCAACCTGGTGATCAACGCGCGCGACGCCATGCCCGACGGCGGCGAACTGCTGATCGAAACCGCCAACAGCTACCTGGACGGCACCGACATCACCACCCTTGAACCGGTCAAGGCCGGCGACTACGTGATGCTCGGCGTGTGCGACAACGGCACCGGCATGGCGCCGAAAATCCTGGCCAAGGCGTTCGACCCGTTCTTCACCACCAAACCCATCGGCCAGGGCACTGGCCTGGGGCTGTCGATGATCTACGGGTTTGCCCAGCAGTCCGGTGGTCATGTGACCATTCATAGCGAGCCGGGCCAAGGCACGTGCGTACGTCTGTACCTGCCGCGCCTGTATGGCACGGCGCTGGAAAGCAGTTTACCTGCCAGCCTCGGTGAAGCACCGGTGGCCCTGGCCGGCGAAGCGGTGGTGGTGGTCGAAGACGACCCGGCAGTGCGCATGCTGGTGGTCAATGTGCTCGACGAACTGGGCTACACCGCGCACCAGGCGGCGGATGCGCGGGCGGCACTTCCGCTGCTGGAGTCGGACCTGCGCGTCGACTTGTTGGTCACCGATGTTGGCCTGCCGGGCATGAATGGCCGGCAATTGGCGGAGATTGCCCGCCAACACCGGCCTGGCTTGCGCGTCTTGTTCATGACCGGTTATGCCGAAAAAGCCGCCGAACGCCAGGGATTCCTGGAGGACGGCATGGACATGGTCGCCAAACCGTTCTCCATCGACCTGCTGGCCACCAAAATCCGTAGCATGATCAGCGTCGACGCATGAGTTCAGGCATAATCGCGCGCCGTCGCACACCTGGTAGAGATCAATGAAAGCCCAAGCCCGTCACATCCTGGTGAAAACCAGCGAAGAAGCCGAACAACTCAAGCAGCGCATTGCCAAGGGCGAAGCCTTTGATGTGCTGGCCAAGAAGTACTCCACCTGCCCGTCCGGCAAGCGTGGCGGCGACTTGGGTGAAGTGCGGCCGGGGCAGATGGTGGGGGCGATTGATGCGGTGATCTTCAAGAAGCCGGTGAAGGTGGTTCACGGGCCGATCAAGAGCAAGTTCGGGTATCACTTGGTGCAGGTGTTTTACCGCGACTGATAAACCGGTGCCAAACCTACCTTTTGTGGTGAGCAGGCTTGCCCTGCGCAAGCCCGCTCACCACAAGGGTTCGGTCTACACTTTGGGGATGAGTGCGCCAGGCACTTGGATGACCCGGCTTGCCAACCGATGTCCCGCTAACGCGGCTTGCTCAGGCGAACAACCTTTAAGCCGACTGGCCAAATACGCCGCACTGAACGAATCCCCCGCCGCTGTCGTGTCCACCACCTTTTCCACCTTCAGCGCCGGCACCGCAAAGTGCTCGCCGTTGCAACGGATCAGACATTCATCCGCCCCACGCTTGAGCACCACTTCTTCAATCCCAGGATACGCCGCGAACACCTGCTCGCTGTCGGCATAACCAAACAACGCACGCTCGTCGTCCTCGGTCAGCAAGGCGATATCCACCTCGACCAACACACGGTGATACGCCGTGCGCGCCGCGTCCACACTGGCCCACAGACGCGGCCGATAGTTGTTGTCGAACACCACCTTGCCCCCTCGCCGACGGGTCTCGACCAAGGTTTGCAGCAAACGCTCACGGCCGATATCACCCAACACCGCCAGGGTGATGCCGCTGAAATACACCACGTCGTAGTCCGGCAAAGCGGCCAGGATCGGCTCGGCGGCGGGCGTGGTGAAACAATCACGCACGGCGGCTTCGTTGCGCCAGTAGAGGAATTTGCGTTCGCCATTGGCGTCGGTCTGGATGCAGTACAAACCCGGCAGGCGTCCGGGCAGGCGCTGGACCCTTTCCAGGCCCTGGCCTTCCTGCGCCCATTGCTGGCACATGGCATCGCTGAAGCTGTCATCGCCCAGGGCGGTGACGTAATCAACGTTGCCCGTTTCGCCCAGCTCGCGGCGCAGGTACACCGCCGCATTTAAAGTGTCGCCGCCGAAGCTCTGGTGCAGGCTGCCATCGGCGCGGTGTTGCAGTTCGATCATGCATTCGCCGATGAGGGCGATGCGTGGGGACAAGCGGGTCATGGCTTTACACTCAGAATCGGGTTTCCAGGGATTCGATCACCTGCAACTGCTCATCCACCAGGCAACCCACCTGCCACTTGTCGAACGTCAGGCAAGGATGGGAAGTACCGAACGAAATGATGTCGCCAATACGCAACTCAACCCCCGGCGCCACGGTCATGAACGCATGCTGGTCCATCACCGCCGTGACCTTGCAGGTCCCCACGTCATCACCTTCCGCCGGCAAAATACCGGCCTTGTAGCGTTTGAGCGGCACCGGCAAACCGGCGTCGTAGGCCACGTCACGTTTGCCCAGGGCGATCACCGCAAAGCCCGGTTCGGGCAACGATTGCACATGAGCCCAGACTTCCAGGGCCGGGCGCAGGCCTTCGCTGAGGTCGCTGCGACGGTCGAGCACGCAGCATTGCGCCTCTTTGTAGATGCCATGGTCATGAGCTACGTAGCTGCCAGGGCGCAATACGCTGAGGAAGCGGCCAGCAGCGTTCTGCTCTTCGAAAGACTCGGCAATCAGGTCATACCAGGCTGAACCCGATGCCGTGACGATGGGCTTGGGCAGGTCGAAAGAACCGTTGTTCTGCAGGTCTACCGCCAGCCGCACCAGGCTGGCGGCGAAATCGCGAATGCCGCTGATGGCGTGTTCGCCATGAATAACCCCTTCGTAGCCTTCGATACCGGTGAGGGCCAGGGCCGGTTGGGCCTTGATCGCCTTCGCCAGGTCACGCACTTCCTGCTCGCTGCGGCAGCCGCAACGACCGCCGACCACACCGTATTCGATCATCACGTTCAGGCGCAGGCCACGGGCGGCGAAGAACAGGCCCAGGTCGGCGACGTTGTCCGGGTGATCGACCATGCAGTGGAAGTCGAAGTCCTTGTCGGCCAACAGGTCAGCGATCAACGCCATGTTCGGCGCGCCTACCAGTTGGTTGGCCATCAGCACGCGACGCACGCCACCGGCATAGGCGGCACGGGTCTGCACGGCATTGGCCAGGGTGATGCCCCAGGCGCCCGCCTCGATCTGGCGCTGAAACAGTGCCGGCATCATGCTGGTCTTGCCATGGGGCGCCAGCTGCGCGCCGCTGTTGCTGACGAAGTCCTGCATCCAGCGGATGTTGTGTGCCAGGGCGTCACGGTGCAGCACCAGGGCAGGCAGGCTGACGTCACGGACCAGGTGGGCCCCAAGGGCGGCGGCGCCCTTTTCAACGGCATTGATGGCAGACATGGAAAACTCCTATTCGTTGATACGCCGGGCCAGGTTGTTGGCGCTGTCGATCAACACCCGGCGATAGTCGTTGTAGTTTTTTGTGGCATCGGCGCGTGGGGCGACGATGCACAGCGTCGCGATGCTGATACCTTGCGCGTCCCGTACCGGGGCGGCAAAGCAATGGGTAAAGGTGTCGGCTACGCTGTCGAAGGAAAAGAAGCCATCGAGGGTGGCCTGACGGATTTGCGCCAGGAAGGTCTCCAGCGGCAGGCGCTGGCCGTCCGGCAGGATGAAGTCATCGTGATCGATCAGGTGGATGATCTGCTGGTCGCTCAAGTGCCCCAGCAACAGGCGTCCGGAAGCGGTCCACGGAATGGGAGCGTTTTCGCCGATGTCCGAAGAAATACGGAAATGCCGCTCGCCCTCACGCATCAGCGCCACCGTGTATTTGCGCCCGTTGAGCAGGCACATCTGCGCGGTTTCGTGGGTCTGGCTGACGATCTCCTGCAGGGCGTGATCGGCCTCGCGGGTCAGGTCGAAATGACGCAGGTGCGCCTGGCCGAGAAAATACAGCTGGCGGCCGAGGTAGACGTGACCATCCTTGCCCACCGTTTCCAGGATGCGCCGCTCAAGCAGCGACGCCACCAGTTCATAGACGGTGGACTTGGGGCTGCCGATGCCGCTGGCAATATCATTCGGGCGCAGGGGCTGGCCGATTTCCTTGAGAAAATCGAGGATATCGAATGCACGGTCCAGGCCTTTGGCGCGGCGTTTGATGGTGTCTTCGGTCATGGCAGTTGTCGGTCCGGTCAGAAGGTTGCTATCAACACATATCCCCTGTGGGAGCGGGCTTTAGATCCAGGCATTTAGCCTTTTTTCTTGTACGCCACGCAATCGATCTCCACCTTGCAATCGACCATCATATTGGCCTGCACGCAGGCCCGCGCCGGGGCGTGTTCCGGGGTGAAGTACTCACCGAAGACCTTGTTGAAACTCCAGAAGTCCCGCGGGTCTTCCAGCCACACGCCGACGCGCACGACATCCTTCAATTCGTAGCCGGCTTCTTCGAGGATCGCCACCACGTTGCGCATGGTCTGGCGGGTCTGTTCGATGATGCCCCCAGTGATGATTTCGCCGTCCACCGCAGGCACTTGGCCTGAGACGTACAACCAACCATCGGCTTCCACCGCACGGGCGAAAGGACGGGGCTGACCACCGCCGGCTGTGCTACCGGCACCGTAACGAGTAATGCTCATAAAAAAGGCTCCTGATTAAAAACGAATGTTCTTGAGAAATTCCGCCAGGCGCGGCGATTGCGGGCGTTCGAAGATGTCCTTCGAGGTGCCCTGCTCTTCAATGCGGCCCTGGTTCATGAAAACGATCTTGTCCGAGACTTCGTAGGCAAAACGCATTTCGTGGGTGACCAGCAACATGGTCATGCCCTCTTCCGCCAGGCCCTTGATCACGCTGAGCACTTCGCCCACCAACTCCGGGTCGAGGGCCGAGGTGACTTCGTCGAACAGCATCAGGCTGGGGTTCATGGCAATGGCGCGGGCAATCGCCACACGCTGTTGCTGACCGCCGGACAGCTGACCGGGGAAGTGATTGCGACGTTCCAGAAGGCCGACGCGGTCCAGCCATTTTTCCGCCAGTGCGACGGCTTCGTCCTTGCCCATCTTCTTGACCTTGAGCAGGCCAAGGGTGACGTTCTGCAAGGCCGTCAGATGCGGAAACAGGTTGAATTGCTGGAACGCCATGCCGGTCATCGCACGGTGCTGGGCAATCACCCGTTCGGGATGGCGCACGCGCTTGCCGGCGATTTCGCTGTAGCCGATGGACTCGCCATCCAGGGTGATCTGCCCGCCCTGGAACTCTTCCAGCAGGTTCACGCAGCGCAACAGCGTGGTTTTGCCCGAGCCGCTGGAGCCGATCAAGGTCACCACGTTGCCGCGCTGCATGGACAGGTCGACGCCCTTGAGTACTTCCACTTGGCCGTATTGCTTACGCAGGCCGCGAATGTTCAGCAGCGGTTGGTTGGTTTGAGATTGATTCATGGCAAGGCCACCCGCTTTTCAATGTAGCGCCCGAATAACTCGATGGCGTAGTTGATGACAAAGAACATAAAGCCTGCGAACAGGTAGAACTCCAGGGTCATGAAGGTGCGCGCGATCACTTGCTGGGTACTGAGCAGCAACTCGGCCACGCCGATCACCGACAGCAAGGTCGAGGCCTTGACGATTTCCGTGGAGGAGTTGACCCAGGTCGGCAAAATCTGGCGCAGCGCCTGGGGCAGCAGCACGTAGCCCAGGGACTGGTAGAACGTCAGGCCGATCGCCTTGCCCGCTTCCAGTTGCCCACGGGGAATGGCTTGCAGCGCGCCGCGCACAATCTCGGAGACGTGGGAGCCACAGAACAGCGTCAACCCGACCGCACCGGCCTGGAACGCGGTGATCTGCCAACCGAGCGCCGGCAGCATGTAGAAACACGCGAGCACCAGCACAAACACCGGCGTACCACGGATCAGGTCGACATACAGCCGGAATGGCGCACGCATCCAGAACTTGCCGTAGGTCAGGATCAACCCGGCGACAATGCCGATCAGGGTGCCAAAGATAATTGCCAACGCAGGCACATAAACGCTGGCTTGAAAGCCCGCCCAGAGGGTGTCCCGGGCGATCCACAACTCATGCAGCCAGCTTGGGGACTCGTACATGAAAGCCCTCCTTAACGACGGATCGCCAGACGCTGTTCCAGGTAACGGAGCAGCATGGCAATGAGGTAACAGGCAGCCACGTAGAGCGCGGTCGTGACCAGCCAGGTTTCAATCACCCGGTAGCTTTCGACGTTGATCTTGCGGGCGTAGTAGGTCAGCTCCGGCACCGCGATGGCGGCCGCGAGCGAGGTGTCCTTGAACAGCGAAATGAAGTTGTTCGACAGCGCGGGCAGTACGTTGCGCAGCATCACCGGTACGGTGATATAGGCGCGGATACGCCACTCACCCAGGCCGATGGCCAGCCCGGCTTCGCGCAAGCCCTTGGGAATATTCAACAGCCCGGCGCGGAACACTTCGGTCAAGTAAGCGCCGGCGTACAGCGACAAGGTGATGATGAACGACGGGATTTTGTCCAGACGGATCCCGAGGCTGGGCAACGCAAAGTAGATCAACAGGATCAACACAAGGATCGGCGTATTGCGCACCACCGTCACGTACACCGAGGCAAAGACCCGCAACGCCCGGTGCTTGGACAGCATGGCAAAGGCCATCATCAGGCCGATCACACAGCCGATGGCGATCGACAGCAGCGCCAGCTCAAGGCCCAGGCCGAGCCCCGCCAGCAAGCTGGGGAAGTCGCGCCACACGGCGGCAAAGTTCAACTGATAGTTCATGGTCAGCAGTACCTGATTGGGGCGCCGTCAGCGACGCCCCAGGGTTTCGATTTACTTGAACTCAACCGGGAAGCCGATCGCAGGTTCCGGCAGGTCGACACCGAACCATTGCTTGAACGAGGCCTTGTAGGTCGGGAACTCGACACCGGTCATGGCTTCATGCAGCGCAGTGTTGACGAAGTTCAGCCAGTCCTGGTCGCCACGCTTGACGGCGCACGCGTAGGTCTGCGGGCTCCAGGCGTACGTCGGGCTGCGGTAGCGGCCTGGGTTCTGCACCATCAGGTACTTGACCGAGGACTGGTCGGTGGCGGCAGCATCGGCGCGACCGGAGTTCACGGCCTGGTACATCAGGTCGACGCTGTCGTACTGGTCGACCTTGGCCTTGGGCAGCGCCTGGTGCACCAGTTCTTCGGCGTATACGTTTTGCAGCACAGCTACGGTGACGCTGTCGCCGGCGGCTTGCAGGTCTTCAATCTCTTTGTACTTGCTGTTGTTCGGCAGCAGCAGGCCCACGCCTTCGCGGTAGTACGGCAGGGTGAAAGCCACCTGCTGGGCACGGCTGGCAGTGACGGTAATGAACTGGCAACTCATGTCGACCTTATTGGTCAGCAGGTTGGGAATCCGTGCGTCAGACGACTGCACCACGAACTCGACTTTGCTCGGGTCATTGAACAAACCCTTGGCCACGATGCGGCCGATGTCGATATCAAACCCCTGCAACTTGCCATCCGCTCCCTGGAAGTGCCACGGCGCATTGGTACTGCCTGTACCCACGATGAGGTGCCCACGTTTGAGCACATCATCGAGCTTGCTGTCCGCCGCCTGCACGATGCTGGCGAGGGAAGCCGATGCGGCGAAGAGAAAAACACACGCTTTAAACACGGAAGGTCGGTGATGCATGACAAGCACTCCAGGAGTTGTGTATTCCGCTATACCGGAACCTAGTATGTAACAACGGAATAGACAGCAGAAAGTGTGCCACACGCGGTAACAGAAAAAAACGATATGGATAAATTTGTTTTAAATCAGATAGATAAAAGATTATGTGGAGTAAGGCGTTGAGCCAGCACCTGAAATCACTTTGCTACCCAAGGCCCCACACAGCGGTGACAGCCCCACTTGCGTGCGCCACAAAGGCGTTACCGCGCACCGTTGCAGTGCGCTTGGCGCGTGGAAAAATCCCCACGCTGGGCTAGCCTTGGCACATTCATTTCGACAAGGACTCCGCCCTGATGAAGTTGCGCCTCACCCTGGTTTTGCTCTCCTTTCTGGTGGCTGGCAGCGCATTGGCCAGTAACGACCGCCGCGAGTGCAAGGAAGAACTACGCAAGCTCAACGCAGCCCTGAGCACCAATTACACCAGCCAGAATCATCATGGCTATCGCCAGGCAAAGGCTTCGAGGGACAACCTTGAATACAAGAAATGCGCAAGCCAGGCGCGCAAGGCACGGGAACGCCTGGAGCGCGATAGCGACCTGTGAAGGTTGACAGTAGACGGTGATGATCCCTCGACTTAGCGTTGGCAGACACCAGCGCTATCTAAAGAGGGATCACCATGGGGACTGCTACCTGGAAAATTGCCGATGCGAAGGACTTTCAACGAATCCTCAATACACCACGCCCCGTGTTCATCCTGTTTGTTTCAGAACACTGCCCCGCCTGTGGAGAGTCCGCCCCCTTGTTCGAACAGGCCGCCTGGAAGCACCCATGGATAGTGAGCCTGGTAGTGGATTGCGCGAGCACACCCCGGCACCCCGACGTCACGGGCACTCCAACGCTACTAATCTATTGGAACGGCGTATTGAAGGAAAAACTCAAGGGCTTCGGCCCACGGGAGAACCAGGCGCAAGTGGTTGAGGCTACGTTCAAGCGCTACAACCGCATCCACCGCCCCACCACATCCGCGCTTGCACACCCTTGACCACGGTCTACGCTGCTGAGTGCCGTCTCAGCCGAACCAGGGTCAGCAATGCTCAAGACCATTGAAGCCGAAGTCCTGAAGAAACACCCCTCACCCGCCCTGCAACGTGAGTTCGCCCAGCATGATTTCGAGCGACTCAAGCCTTTCTGCCTGCTGATCTACACCGCGAGCATCTGCATCTGGCTGGTGTTCGACCTGATCGTCAGCTTTCCGGGCGGCCAGGGTTTTACCGGGCTTTCGATGCTCTTTCTCGCGCTGCTGACCATCAACACCATTACCTTGGGATTTACCCGCGACGCCCAGCACTTCCAGTGGATCAACCTGATATTCGTCGCGATCATCGCCCTCGGCACCCGCCTGCTGATCGAAGGCTTACCGATGGACCTGCACCCCAGCTGGTTGATCCTGGCCGCTTCGAGCATCCTCTATAGCGCATCGGTGCTACCGCTCAAGCATTGGTCGTTCGTCACGACGATGCTGATCACCTGGGCATTGCTCAACCCGTTTCACCTGGCCCAGCTCTCATTGCTGGAAGTGCGTGGCGCCCTGGTGACCTTCTATTCGGTGTTCCTGACCTTCCTGACGCTCTACAGCTTCCTGAAACTGCGCCAGGCCAAACTGCATAACTTCATCATGTCCAAACTGCTACTGGAACAGGCCTACCTCGACACCCTTACCGAAATCCCCAACCGTCGCGCCTTCATGACCAGCGCCGGGAAAAAGCTCAGCCAACAGCCCAAGGCGCACGATCACTACCTGGCGATGATCGACATCGACAACTTCAAGAAAGTGAATGACGTGTATGGCCACGACATCGGCGATGACGTCCTCAAGCGCGTGGCCCAGGACATCAAGACGGTCATGATCGACTTCGATTACGCCCGGCTGGGCGGCGAAGAGTTCGGGATCTACTTGGCGGGCGTGCGCCGCGAGGACGCGGCGCACTTGGCGAACCTGCTCTGTGCCCGAGTGCGTGAGGAAGCGACCCAGCACCCGGTGACCATCAGCATCGGCCTGGCCCGGGTGGAGGACGGCGAAACCCTGAACCAGGCACTGATCAAGGCGGACCAGGCGCTGTACGTATCAAAGCACTCGGGCAAGAACCGCTTTACGTTTCACGCACCATAGACACCTGGGTCACGCGCCGCTCCTCGACGGCCGCCACACTCAGGCGCCAGCCTTCATGCACCAGGCTGTCGCCCACCACGGGCAGGCGGTCCAGCAGGCTCATCACCAGGCCGGCCAAGGTCTGGTAATCGTCGGTCGCAACCGCGTTGAAACCCGTGCGCTGACGCACCTGATTGAGGTTCAGCGCACCGTTGGCGCGAAAACCTGCGCCCTCTTCGACGATATCCGGCCCCTCGATTTCGCTGGCGTCCGGCAGTTCACCGGCGATGGACTCGAGAATGTCGGTCATGCTCAACACACCCATGAAGTCACCGAATTCGTTGATCACGAACGCGATGTGGGTAGATTCCTGACGCATCTGCTCCAGGGCGTTGAGCACCGAAAAGCTGTCCAGCAGGTTGATCGCCCGGCGTGCCAGGTTCTCCAGGTTCGGCTCGTGACCGGCCAGGTATTCCTTGAGCAACTCCTTCTTGTGCACAAAGCCTAGCGGCTCATCGACCGCGCCATTGCGGATCAACGGCAGTCGCGAGTAGGACGAATGCATCAGTTTCAGGCGAATACTCTCGGGATCGTCCGCCAGGTCGATGCAGTCGACCTTGGCCCGAGGTGTCATCAGCGTGCGGATCGGCCGTTCGGCCAGTTGCAGCACGCCACTGATCATCACGCGCTCGCGTCGATCAAACACCGGGCCTTGCGCCGCATCCGGCTCGCCCAGCAGATCGGCAACCTCATCGCTCACCTCTTCCACCGCCAGACTCCGACCACCCAGCAAGCGCATCACCGCATGAGCCGTGCGCTCACGCACCGGCAACACACCTTGCGCCGACTTCTTGCGGCGGGCCCGTGCGATCTGGTTGAACAATTCGATCAGGATCGAGAAGCCGATCGCCGCGTACAGGTAGCCTTTCGGGATATGGAAGCCCAGGCCTTCGGCGGTCAGGGCGAAACCGATCATCATCAAGAAGCCCAGGCACAACATGATCACCGTCGGGTGCGCATTGACGAAGCGAGTCAATGGCTTGCTCGCCACGATCATCACACCGATGGACACGATCACCGCGATCATCATCACCGCCAGTTCGTCCACCATGCCCACGGCGGTAATCACCGCGTCCAGGGAGAACACCGCATCGAGCACCACGATCTGCGCCACGATCGGCCAGAACATCGCGTAGGCGGCATTGCCTGTGCGCTGGGCCACGTGACCTTCGAGGCGTTCGTGCAATTCCATGGTGGCCTTGAACAACAGGAACACACCACCGAACAGCATGATCAGGTCACGGCCCGAGAAGCTCTTGTCGAACACCTCGAACAGCGGCTGGGTCAGGGTTACCAGCCAGGAAATACTCGCCAACAGGCCCAAACGCATCAGCAATGCCAGGGACAGGCCAATCAACCGCGCACGGTCACGCTGCTCCGGGGGCAGCTTGTCCGCCAGGATCGCGATAAACACCAGGTTGTCGATGCCCAGTACCAGTTCCAGCACAATCAAGGTCAACAGGCCGAGCCAGGCCGTTGGATCCGCTAACCATTCCATTTATTAAGTCTCTTCAGTCATCGATTTTCAGAATGCCGGACACGGCAAGGCGCGGTCAGTGGACCGGTACAAGGTTAGCAGTCGGAATACGGGGTGCTTCAGAGGGAACAGCGGCAGCGGTTGTCTTGGAGAAAGACGACTGGGAGGCTCCGAGAGGGTGTTCATGCAAATCCTGCGATGACAAAAGGACTTGAATCGTACAGCCGAAACAGAAAATTCCCACAACGCAAAACTATTACAAGATCTGTAACTGTTGCCAGATCTGTACGATCATATGATCACCTATTGAATTTTATATCACACAAACAACAACAAAATGCATGCCACAAATCGCCACCCCATTCATGAAAACCCACAAAACACGCTATTTAAGCATTTTTAGCGAAAGCGTTTGACTGATCAGATTTTCATTTGATAAACATATGATCAGTGCAAGGCAATGAATGACCGACTGACTACAACAATAAATGGGGTGCTCATCATGAAACTCGGTACGACCTTCGCCGCCGCTGCGGCCCTCTCCCTCCTCGCCAGCAGCATCGCCCTGGCCGCCGACGGCAAGACCTACAAGGTCGGCGCGGCGGTCTACGGCCTCAAGGGCCAATTCATGCAAAACTGGGTGCGCGAGCTCAAGGAGCACCCTGCCGTCAAAGATGGCACCGTGCAGCTCACGGTGTTCGATGGCAACTACGACGCGCTGACCCAGAACAACCAGATCGAAAACATGGTGACCCAGCACTACGACGCCATCCTGTTCGTGCCCATCGACACCAAGGCCGGCGTGGGCACCGTCAAGCAAGCCATGAGCAACGACGTGGTGGTCATCGCCTCCAATACGAAAGTAGCCGATGCCTCCGTGCCTTATGTGGGCAATGACGACGTGGAAGGTGGCCGCCTGCAGGCCCAGGCCATGGTCGACAAGCTCAACGGCAAGGGCAATGTGGTGATCATCCAGGGGCCGATTGGCCAGTCGGCACAGATCGACCGCGAAAAAGGCGAGCTGGAAGTGCTGGGCAAGCACCCGGACATCAAGATCATCGAGAAAAAGACCGCCAACTGGGACCGCGCCCAAGCCCTGACACTCACCGAGGACTGGCTGAACGCCCACCCCAAAGGCATCAACGGCGTGATCGCACAAAACGACGACATGGCCCTCGGCGCCGTGCAAGCGCTCAAGTCCCACGGCCTGACTTCCAAGGATGTGCCAGTCACGTCCATCGACGGCATGCCGGACGCGATCCAGGCGGCGAAAAAAGATGAAGTCACCACCTTCCTGCAAGACGCCCAGGCCCAGTCCCAAGGCGCCCTGGATGTGGCCCTGCGCGCATTGGCCGGCAGCGACTACAAGCCGCAATCGGTGATCTGGGAGCGCTACGCCAAAGACGTGAAATGGGGTGACGGCACCGCGAAAAACTACATCCTGCCCTGGGTGCCGGTCACCAACGCCAACGCCGACGCGCTGTACAAACAAGTCAGCGGCGCCAAGTAAGTCGTGTCGAATTATCGCTCCCCGCGCGGGAGCGATAGGTTCATCTTTGTTGTGAGGCCAGCCATGTCCACCGTCACCGAACGCCCGCAAGAACAACTGTCCCCGATCATTCCGAAAACCATGCAGGCCGTGGTCTGCCATGGCCCGGAAGACTACCGGCTGGAAACCGTCGACGTGCCCACGCCCGGCCCTGAGGAAGTCCTCACCAAGGTCGAGCTGTGCGGCATCTGCATGGGCGACATCAAGACCTATCGCGGCGCGCCCTCGTTCTGGGGTGATGCCGAACAACCGCGCTATGTGAAACCGCCAATGATCCCCGGCCATGAGTTCGTCTGCCGCGTGGTCGCCCTCGGCCCTGGCGCGGAAAAACGCGGCGTGAAGATTGGCGACCGGGTCATTTCCGAGCAGATCGTGCCGTGCTGGGGCTGCCGCTTCTGCAACCACGGCCAGTACTGGATGTGCCAGAAACACGACCTGTATGGCTTCCAGAATAATGTGCAGGGGGCCATGGCCCAGTACATGATCTTCACCAAGGAAGGCATCATCCATAAAGTCCCCGACTCCATCGCCCCGGACGAAGCCATCCTGATCGAACCGCTGGCCTGCTCGCTGCACGCCGCCGAACGCGCCAATGTGGATTTCGATGATGTGGTGGTGGTCGCCGGCGCCGGCACACTGGGCCTGGGCATCATCGGCGCGGTGCGCATGCGCAACCCGAAAAAGCTCATCGTGCTGGACATGAAGCCCGAACGCACCGCCCTCGCCCTGCGCATGGGCGCCGACGAGGTGTGGAACCCCGCCGAAGTCGACGTGCTGGCCAAGATCCGTGAAATCACCGACGGCTACGGTTGCGATATCTACATCGAAGCCACCGGTCATCACAAGGCGGTCAACCAGGGCCTGGCGATGCTGCGCAAGCTGGGGCGCTTCGTCGAGTTCAGCGTGTTCAATGACGAGGCCACGGTGGATTGGTCGATCATTGGCGACCGCAAGGAGCTGGATGTACTCGGCTCGCACCTGGGGCCCTACATGTACCCGCGCGCCATCGACTTTATCGGCAACCGCAAGATCGACATGCGCGACGTGGTCACCCACAAGTTCGCCCTGGCGGATTTCAAGGAAGCCTTTGCCGTGATGGAGCGCGGCGACAAATCCCTCAAGGTTGTGCTTGAGCCCTGACCTGCTGGATGTACCGCACCACCGCCGGCGCTTTTTCGAAGCGCCGGTGAATCAACGACAGCCAGGACGACGCGTCACTGCCTTGGATCGTGCGATACACCACGCCCGGCAAGCTGGCATGCCCCACCACCGACGCCGGCACCACGGCCACGCCCTGCCCCAATGACACCAATGCGACCACCGCCACCAAACCTCCGGGTTGCGGCCCCAGGCGCGGCGCAAAATCGCCTTGGGCGGCCACGTGCAGCGTGCCGCTGATCTGTTCCGGCAGGATGAAGGTTTCGTTTTGCAAATGCTCACAGTGGATGGCTTTCAACCCCAGCAGCCACGAATCCTGCGGCAGCGCCAGCACAAAGCCTTCACTGTCGAGGCGTAGCGCTTCCACACTCTCCGGCAAGGTCATCGGTGAGCGGATATAGCCGATATCGCAGCGCCCGTCCGCAACCGCACCCGGCAACGTGGCCATGGCGCATTCGCGTACGTTCACGCTGACATCGGGAAACGCCTGGCAAAACCCGCGCATCTGCCGCTGCAGCACCCCGGAATACACCGCCGATGCCACATAGCCCAGCTCAATGTGGCCGATCTCACCACGCCCGGCGCGCTGGGCATTGCGCTGGGCGAACTCGAACTGACGCACCGTCGCCTCCGCCTCGATCAACAACGCAGCACCCGCCTCGGTGAGGCTGACTTCGCGTTGCTGACGGATAAACAGCCGTGTGCCCAGGCTGGTTTCCATGTCCTGAATCTGTCGACTCAACGTCGGCGGAGCAATCCCCAGTTGCTCGGCAGCGCGGGTGAAATTGCGCTGCCGGGCGACGGCCAGGAAGTAGCGAAAGTGGCGGATGTCCATTGCTGGATTAGCTCAAAGGTAATGAAGTGGTTCCGCCTGGCTAACAAGGACTTTGGGCAGCGCGGATATGCTGGAGCGACTAGAACAGTAGAGAGCCCTTGCGATGTCCGTCAACTGCATTTTCTTTGTTGCCTTTGAGGTAATTCAATCATGAGCCGGGTCAGCCCACGCCTTACCTTGCTGACCGCTTCCGGTGTTTGCTCACTGATTGTGCTCGACACCAATATCGTCGCCGTGACCCTGCCGAGCATTGCTCGCGACCTGGGGGCAAACTTTGCCGACATCGAGTGGGTGGTCAGCGCCTATATGCTGGCGTTTGCCGCCTTACTACTACCGGCGGGCAGTATCGCCGACCGCTTCGGGCGCAAGAAAACCCTGATCTGGGGCTTGAGCCTTTTCATCCTCGCGTCACTGGGTTGTGGTGCAGCGCCCACTGCGCTGTTGCTGGATATCGCTCGTGCCATCAAAGGCGTGGGCGCGGCGCTGTTGCTGACGTCAGCCCTGGCATCCATCGGCCACACCTTCCACGATGAAGCGGAACGGGCCAAAGCCTGGGCCTTCTGGGGCGCGTGCATGGGCGTGGCGATGACTGCCGCACCGACACTCGGCGGCCTTATTACCCAGTATTTGGGCTGGCGCTGGATCTTCTACCTCAACCTGCCAGTGGGCCTGGCGCTGATGAGCCTGGTGCTGCGCGCCATTCCGGAATCCCGCGATACCCAGTCCGCACGGCTCGATCCTTGGGGCAGCCTGGCGTTCAGCGCGAGCCTGTTGTGCCTGATCTGGGGGTTGATCGAGGCCAATCGGATTGGCTGGGATAACCGGCTGACTTATGCGCGGCTGATCGGCGGCGCGGCATTGCTGGGCGTGTTCGTACTGGTTGAACGCCTGCAGCAGCGGCCCATGGTCGACCTGCAATTGTTTCGCCACCCACGCTTTATCGGCGCTCTGCTGGGCATGTTTGCCTACGCCGGTTGCGCTCAGGTGATGATGACGTTGCTGCCGTTTTACCTGCAAAACGGCTTGGGTTTCTCCGCAATTGCCTCGGGCCTGGGCATGCTGCCGTTTGCCTTGACCATGCTGGCCTGCCCACGCATTGGCGCGCGCCTGGCCGAACGCTTTACGCCCGCGACGATGATGTCCACCGGATTGACCCTGGTGGGTTGCGGCAATTTGCTGAGTGCCTGGGCGGTCAATCTGGGCGGCTACCTGCCCTTTGCCCTGGCCATCGCCGTGACGGGCGCCGGTGCGGGCCTGCTCAATGGTGATACGCAGAAAAACATCATGGCCTGCGTGCCTCGGGACCGCGCAGGGATGGCTTCCGGCATGAGCACCACCATGCGTTTCAGCGCGATCATGTTGGCGATTGGCGTGTATGGGGCGTTGCTGAGCAGCCACAGCGAACAGCTGCTGAGTGCAAGCATCGACACGCAATGGCAGGCGCACGTGAACGGGATTGCTTCACGCGTGGTGGCCGGGGATATGCCGGCGGCGATGGGATTGCTACCGGAGTCGGCGCGAGAGGTGGTGCAACCGCTGGCACGGCAGGCATTTGTGGGTGGGTTCAGTGGTGTGCTGTGGGTCGCGGGCTTGCTGGGTTTGCTGGGGGCTCTAGTCGTAGGGACATTGATGAGAAACCCAATACCAGCGGTGCAACAGGCCTCCACGAAACCTGTACACCGCTGATCAGCCTTACCAGAACCGCTGCTGGGTCAACCGGCTCCACCAGGTCAACAGCACGCGGTCCACCGAGCCACTGGCGGCCAGGCCCACGCGCTCCTGCAAACTCTTGCGCTCGGCATAGTGCAGGTGGAACACCTCGGCGGTCTTGGCCTTGGTGGCCAGGTATTCGTCGCTGGTTTGCAGCTCATCGACCAGTTGCTTGTCGAGGGCTGCAACACCCAGCCACACTTCTCCAGTCGCAACATCGTCGATCGCCAGCTGCGGGCGGTAACGCGAGACAAAGTTCTTGAACAACTGGTGAGTGATGTCCAGGTCTTCCTGGAACTTCTCGCGACCCTTCTCGGTGTTTTCGCCAAACACGGTGAGGGTGCGTTTGTACTCACCGGCGGTCAGCACTTCAAAGTCGATGTCGTGTTTTTTCAGCAGGCGGTTCACGTTAGGCAGCTGTGCGACCACGCCGATGGAACCGAGGATGGCAAACGGTGCGCTGATGATCTTCTCGCCGATGCACGCCATCATGTAGCCGCCGCTGGCCGCGACCTTGTCAATGCACACGGTCAAGGGCACGCCCGCCTGGCGGATACGCGCCAGTTGCGACGAGGCCAGGCCGTAGCTGTGGACCATGCCGCCGCCACTTTCCAGGCGCAGCACCACTTCATCCTTCGGCGTGGCCAGGCTCAGCAAGGCGGTGATTTCATGGCGCAGGCTTTCAGTGGCCGAGGCCTTGATGTCACCATCAAAATCCAGCACGAACACCCGTGGCCTGGCCTCGGCTTTCTGCTTGCCTTTCTTCTTTTCAGCCTTGCCTTCGGACTTGCGCAGGGCCTTGAGCTGATCCTTGTCGAGCAAGGTCGATTCCAGGCGCTCACGCAGGCCTTTGTAGAAGTCATTGAGTTTGCTGACCTGCAATTGGCCGGCGGATTTGCGACGACCTTTGCTGCGCAGCGACGCAAAGCTGATCAGTACCACCAGAATAGCGACCACCAGGGTGACGGTCTTCGCCAGAAAGCTCGCGTATTCGGCCAAAAAATCCATGGTTCTCCTTACAAGTGCAGTGCGCCAGGCGCGGATTGACCAAGCATACCGACGGGGCTTGCCGGGAGCCAGTGCTCAAACCGCCACCAAGCGCCCTCTAACGAGCTTTTAAAACAAGCGTATGTTTTTTCATTGACAGCTCGCAGGCATCCTCATAACCTCGCCAGACTTTCAACGTACCGGGAAAACGGACGTGGGCAGCATCTATCTGATTCGACATGGCCAGGCCTCCTTCGGTGCAGACGACTATGACGTCCTGTCGCCCGTCGGCGTGGAACAGGCACAGGTACTCGGCCGCCACCTGGCGGAAATGGGCCTGGTGTTCGACCGCTGTGTGGCCGGCGACCTGCGCCGCCAGCAGCACACCGCCACCGCTGCGTTCGATCAGTACAGCGCCCTGGGCCTGCCGGTACCGGCACTGGAAACCGACAGCGCCTTCAACGAATTCGATGCCGACGCAATCATCCGCGCCCTGCTCCCCGACCTGCTCACTACCGAACCCGAAGCCCTGGAGATCCTGCGCAACGCCGCGCAGAACCGCAGCGAATTCCAGCGCATTTTCGCCCTGATCATCGAGCGCTGGCTGGCCGGCACCTACGACCCGCCAGGGCTGGAAAGCTGGCTGGGCTTTGTGGAACGTGTCCAGGGTGGCCTGCAACGTACTCTTGAAGCGGCGGACAACGCGCAGAAAATCGCCGTGTTCACCTCCGGCGGCACCATCACCGCCCTGCTCCACCTGATTACCCGGATGCCTGCTGCGCAAGCGTTCGAACTGAACTGGCAAATTGTTAACACCTCGCTCAACCAGCTGAAATTCCGCGGTCGCGAGGTGGCACTGGCTTCCTTCAACAGTCATGCCCACTTGCAACTGTTGAAGGCGCCGCAGCTCATCACGTTCCGATGAGCTGCGGCCAACCGTGACCCCAAGGTCACTGGACTCTACCCTAAAGGATCGAAACCATGACTGACGTAGCCAAAGCTGTAGAAGCAATGAAAGCCAAATTCAACCCAGCCGCCGCCGACGGCCTGGACCTGGTGTTCGGTTTCCGCATCGACGACACCCAGAACTTCTCGCTGGTGGTGAAAGACAACACCTGCGAACTGCTGGAAGGCGAAAACCCAGACGCCCAGGTCACCCTGGTGATGGACGCTGACACCATGAAAGGCATCGTCAGCGGCGAGACCGACGGCATGCAGGCCTTCATGGGCGGCAAGCTGCGCACCGAAGGCGACATGATGCTGGCGATGAAGCTGAGCGAACTGTTCCCGGCTTGATTCACGGGCAACCCTGAATCCGATCCCGCCTTTACAGGCGGGATTTTTAGTTGGGCTGTAGCAACAACACAACCAACGCACTCCATCCCGTCTGATGCGAAGCCCCCAACCCGCGTCCGGTCTCGCCATGAAAATACTCATGGAATAACACCAGGTCGCGACTCTCCGGGTCAGCCTCCAGCTGCGCATACCCGGCCATCGACGGCCGCAGGCCATTCTCATCGCGTAGAAACAACCGGGTCAGTCGCTGACTGAGGCTGTCAGCCACTTCCTCCAGGGATGACAGATAACCACTGCCCGTCGGGTACTCCACCGAGAAGTTATCGGCGTAATAGCGGTGAAATTCGCGCAACGATTCGATCAGCATGTAGTTCACCGGCATCCACAACGGCCCGCGCCAGTTGGAGTTGCCGCCGTACAGCCGCGAGTCGGATTCGCCCGGCTGGTAACTCGCACACAGGGTATTGCCGTTCATCTTCAACGCCAGCGGTTGTTCGGCGAACGCCTTGGACAAGGAGCGCACGCCAAATGCCGACAGGAACTCATTTTCATCCAACATGCGTCGCAACAGGTCCTTGGTGCGTTCACCGCGCAGCAGCGCCAGCAACAGGCGATTGCCCTGCCCCGGCTCGTTCCAGCGCGAGACCAGTTTGGCCAGGTCCGGCCGGTGCTTCATGAAGCCCAGCAAACGCTCGCGCAACCCTTCCAGGCCTTCATGCTCACGCTGCTCCAGCACCAGCACCGCAAACAGCGGCATCAGCCCGACGATGGAACGAAGGCGCACCGGCTCGTTCTGGCCATCGGGGCGGTGCAGCACATCGTAGAAGAACAGGTCCTGCTCATCCCACAGGCCTTCGGCGCCGTCGTCGACGCGGTTGATGGCGCCGGCGATATACAGGAAGTGCTCGAAGAACTTCACCGCGATGTCGACATACACTCCGTTGCGCTTGGCCAGCTCCAAGGCGATGCGCATCAAGTCCAGCGCATACGCCGCAACCCACGCCGTGCCGTCGGCCTGATCCAACTGGTAACCCGGTGGCAACGCGGCCGAGCGGTCGAACAAGGCGATATTGTCCAGCCCGAGGAAGCCGCCCTGGAACAGATTGCGCCCCTCGGCATCCTTACGATTGACCCACCAGGAAAAATTCAGCAGCAGCTTGTGGAAAATCCGCTCCAGGAAATCCATATCGCCGACGCCGGTCAGCGCCTTGTCCTGCTGATAGACGCGCCAACTGGCCCAGGCATGCACCGGCGGGTTGGCGTCGTCGAAGCGCCATTCGTAGGCCGGCAACTGGCCGTTGGGGTGCATGAAGCGGTCTTTCACCAGCAACAACAGTTGCTGCTTGGCATAGCCCGGATCGATCAATGCCATGGCCACTGCCTGAAAGCCTTGGTCCCATGAGGCGTACCACGGGTATTCCCAGGTGTCGGGCATGGAAAGGATGTCGAAATTCGACAAGTGCCGCCAATGGGTATTACGGATATGCAGGCGTTCGGGCGGCGGCGCGGGTTGTGCCGGGTCGCCGTCGAGCCACTGGTTCACATCGAAATAGTAAAGCTGCTTGGACCACAGCAACCCGGCCAGGGCCTGACGCTGCACATTGCGCGCGTCCTCATCGGCGATACCGTGTTGCAAGGCGGCGTAGAAGTCATCGGCCTCTTGGCGGCGTTGCTCGAACAGCTTGCGGACGTTGACTGGCGGCGCGTCGGCCGGCGCAAAACGCAGGTAGAGGGTTTTGCTTTCCAGGCCTGCCAGGTCGAGGATGAAACGCGCGGCGACTTTAGTCCCGCTGTCGCGTCGAATCGCAGCGTGGTCACCGCCGACTACGTAATCATTGATTCCGTCCTTGAACGGCCCCGGCGCCGCCTGCCCATCCAGCCGGGAAATATTGGTTTCGTTCTCGCAGAATAACCACTCCATCCCGTCCTGGCCCCAGGCGCTGAGATGGCGATCCGCCAACTCATGATGACGCGCCAGCACCTGCTCGCCGTCCAGCGTCAATTGCGGCTTGGGTGCGTCGAAGGTCCAGCTCCAGTCATTGCGCGCCCACAGGTGGGGCAACACCTGCACACGGGTTGGCTGGTCAGAACGGTTGTGTACGGTGACACGCATGAAGATATCGTCGGGCTGATGCTTGGCATATTCGACGCTGACATCGCAGTAGCGGTTGTCTTCGAACACGCCGGTATCGAGGATCTCGTACTCGGCATCCGCCAGGCCACGGCGGGCGTTTTCGCTGATCAGGTCGGCGTAGGGAAAGGCGGCATGGGGGTATTTGTAGAGCATGCGCATGTAGGCATGGCTCGGTACTCCGTCGACGAAAAAGTACAGTTCCTTGACGTCTTCACCGTGGTTGCCCTCGGCGTTGTTGAGGCCGAACAGACGCTCCTTGAGGATCGCGTCACGCTCGTTCCACAGGGCCAGACCCAGGCACCAGCGTTGCGCCTTGTCGCTGAAACCCGCCAAACCATCCTCGCCCCAACGATAGGCGCGGCTGCGCGCGTGTTCATGGGGGAAGTAGGTCCAGGCATCGCCATCGGCGCTGTAGTCTTCGCGCACCGTGCCCCATTGGCGTTCACTCAGATAAGGGCCCCACTCGCGCCAACGCTCGGCATCCGGCTGCGCCAGGCGTTGGCCTTCGAGGGTTGCACGTATTCGGTTGTCGGGTGTGGCCGTCATCGGGTCCTCCATCGCCTACCAGATGAGAGGCAGTGTAGAGCCCAATGACGCCCGGGTGCACATGAAGACTTAGAAGATGGCGTAGGTGTAGTTGAAGATCAGGCGGGTCTGGTCCTGGTCGGCGGTGCCGGTGTTCTTGCCGTGATAGGTGCCGGTACGGAAAGTCGTACCGAAGCCTTTCAGAGGACCGGCCTGCACGACGTAGTCCAGGCGGAAGTCGGCTTCGTTTTCTTTCTGGTCAGGGCCACCGGCTACCTTCGACTTGATGTCCCGGCCATCCAGGTAAGCCACGGATGCCTTCAGACCCGGTACGTAGGCCTTGAAGTCATACGAGTACTGACCAAAATTGACCTGCTCGCCCGCGCGGGAGAACTGGCCCACCACAGCATCGGTGAACAGGTAGAAGTCGCTACCGCCGGCGCCTTGTGCATGCGGATCGGCCAGGCTGCCCTGGTTCACCCACACAAAGCCGCCGTCGTCGCTCACGCCAATGTGGCCGAGCATCAAGCTGCTGCCGCCCAACTGGTAGGTGAAGGCCGCACTGTAGGTTTTGTTGTCCACTTCGCCGGCGTGCTTGGCGTAGCCGCCGTTGTTGTTGAACTGGTAGCCGCTCTCACCGTTCTTGCCGTCGCTGCTGCTGTCGAAGTAGCGCAGGTCGGTCTTGAACGACTGGTCATTGCCCAGCGGCAAGACGTGGACCAGGCCGAAGTAGTTCTGTTTGTAGAAGTCTTGCAACTGCGCGTAGTAGTACTGCAACGTCAGGTTTTTCGCGATGACGTTGTCGGAAGAACCAAACGGTTTGTAGTCCACCCCACCGAACTTGAAGCTGTCACTGTCGCGCGTCCCACCGGCCACGCTCAAGCCTGTGGAGTTGCTGGAGGCTCGGCCTTCGGCACGGTTCAGCTCACCGCCGGTAAAGGTGACGTTGGGAATGTCGTTGGAGGTCAGGATGCCGCCGTCAAAGGTCTGCGGCGCTACGCGGCTGTCGTTGGACACCAAAATCGGCAGCACCGGCGCCAAGCCACCACCGACATGCAACTCGGTCTGGGAAACGCGGAACTTCACATTGCCCGCCGCACGACCAAAGGAATCGGCGGGTTCGGTGCCGTTGTTCTTGGTCGGGAAGAAGCTGTTGCCGTTACCCGACAGGCCCGCGCCCGCTGTGTGGCCATCGCCGCCGTCCAGGCGCAGCGCGCCGAAGGCCATGACGTCAAACCCCAGGCCGACGGTGCCTTGGGTGAAGCCGGACTTGTAGTCAAAACGCAGCGCAGTTGCAGTTTCGCGCAGGTCGTTGTTGGTCCCCGAGCGGTTATCCGCGCTGTAGTACATGGTCCGCGAGCTGATGGCCGCGTGACTGTCTTCAAGGAAACCGCTGTGACCGTTGCCCGTGCCCAGCGAACCGAGCCCGAAATCATCAGCGAATGCCTGTTGTGCAAGAACGGCGGCGGTGATCGACAACGCCAGTGTAGAAATTTTCATTAACGACAGCCCCTAAACATTTTTTTATGTGTCTGGTGTGCATAACGGCGTTTTCATCCTTGCAAACGTGACGATTCTTTCATGCCGACCGGGGCAGACTCCGTGAAGAATTAGTTAGGAAAATCGCCCTTAAATGAAATTTCTCACGGGCTGTTTTTTGTCATATTCACGTCATCTCATTCATTTGCAGAATGAAGTCCTGAGGATTCTTCGTTTGCAAGCGTGCCTTGCGCTCAACAAAATCCAGACAAAGGTCACCTCTATCGTCATCGCCATCAGGAATTTTTCTATGCCCAGCACCGCACATGTCAGCCCAGACGAGATCCGCAAGGGCTTTTCCAAGGCCATGTCCGACATGTACCGAGATGAAGTTCCCCTGTATGGCGCGCTGATGGAGCTGGTGGCCGAGACCAATGCCCACGTGCTCGACACCCAGCCGCACCTGGCGCAGCAGCTGCAACGCACCGGCGAAATCCAGCGCCTGGACATGGAACGCCACGGCGCGATCCGCCTGGGCACGGCAGAAGAGCTGGCGACCATCAGCCGCCTGTTCGCAGTGATGGGCATGCAACCGGTGGGCTACTACGACCTGACACCGGCTGGCGTACCCGTGCACTCCACCGCATTTCGCGCCGTGCATGAGCAGGCGCTGCAAACCAGCCCGTTTCGCGTGTTCACCTCATTGCTGCGCCTGGAACTGATCGAGAACCACGACCTGCGCGCCTTTGCCGAAACCGCCCTGGCCAAACGCTCGATCTTCACCCCTGGCGCCCTGGCGCTGATCGAACAAGCGGAAAAAGACGGCGGCCTCAACGTTGCGGACGCCGATGAGTTCATCCGCCAAGCCCTGGAAACCTTCCGCTGGCACCACACCGCCACCGTCACCGGCGCGCAGTACCAGCAACTGAGCGACCAGCACCGCCTGATCGCCGACGTGGTCGCCTTCAAAGGCCCGCACATCAACCACCTGACCCCGCGCACCCTGGACATCGATCAGGTCCAGGCCGCGATGCCCGGCAAAGGCATCACGCCAAAAGCCGTGATCGAAGGACCCCCTTGCCGCCAGTGCCCGATCCTGCTGCGCCAGACCAGCTTCAAGGCCCTCGACGAACCCATCGCCTTCACCGACGCCCAAGGCAGCCACAGCGCACGCTTCGGCGAAATCGAACAACGCGGCGTGGCGCTTACGCCCAAAGGCCGTGCGCTGTACGACCAGTTGCTGAACGCCGCGCGCGACGAATTGGGCGCTTTCCCCAATGAGGGCAACGCCGCACGTTATATGCAATTGATGGAACATCACTTCCAGGCCTTCCCGGATAACCACGCGCAGATGCGTGAACAGGGCTTGGCGTACTTCCGCTACTTCACCACCGCACATGGCCTGGCTGCGCGCGGAACGGCCGAGCAACCGCGTACTCTTGAAGCACTGATCGCAGCGGGCCACATCGATGTGGAGCCGTTGGTGTATGAAGATTTTCTGCCGGTGAGTGCGGCGGGGATTTTCCAATCAAACCTGGGGGATGCGGCGCAGAGTCACTACGCGGCTAATTCGAACCAGGCCGAATTTGAAAAGGCGCTGGGCCGTCGGACCATTGATGAATTGAAGCTGTATGAAGAGACGCAGCAGCGCTCTATCGATGCCTGCACAAAGGCACTGCTGAGTTGAAATGAAGTACCCACCCGGCTCACCAGCGCAATCCTTGCGCCGCAACAGTCCCCAGAGCCGGGTGCCCCTCAGTTGTGAATCCCTCCTAATATCCCGGAAAGGTCGTTGCCAGAAACAACCTACACGTTTTTAGGAAGCCCATGGTTTGAGATAAATCCTAATCGAGACGAAGCTGAAAGTACGTGATCCCCCGTACAGCGTTAATCGTGTCGAACAGGAGATATCATGACAACAGCCACGAATATTCTGATGTACCCCATGATAAATGAGGAAGAATATTTTGGTCACGCCACACACAAACTCATAAAACAAAATAATAAATCATGAACCCAAGGAAGATAGACCAACAACACCTGGCAGCAGGTCTATCCGGACTTGCAAACTTGCTCCTCGGTGCATCTTCTCTTTACTGGAAAGCACTTAGCGATTTTTCATACATAACATTACTTATATACAGAGTCACGTTATCCAGCGCCACTCTCGCTTTGCTCCTCCTTGCATTCAGGCGACTTGGCAACTTCAAAAACATTACAACAGGATTAATCCTCACGCACTGCGCAGCCGCAACAATGATTGCTTTCAACTGGGGAGCCTTCATTTGGTCATCCCTCAATGGACATCTATTAGAAAGTGGTCTCGGGTACCTTCTAGCTCCTTTCATCTCCATTGGGATGGGCTGCTTGATTTACCATGAACCCATCACACCGCGAAAAATGCTGTCCACCATCGTTGCGCTAAGCTCGGTCGTATCTCTCGTTCTCCTCAGTGAAAACCTAAATCACTGGACCTACCTGCTGATCGCCACGACATGGGGCTCATATACATATCTAAAAAAAACCACCTCATTAGACGCAGTAAGTGGGTTATTTCTAGAAACGCTTTTTTTGTCCGCGTTTCTGACTCTCGCTATTTGGGCATTCAACCTCACCATCATTCAACCCAATGAATCCCCTTACCAAAACTTATTAATCTTGCTCGCTGGCGTGGTATCCGTAACGCCATTGCTGATGTTTTCTTTCGCCACCAACAAAATACCACTATCAGCAACTGGGTTTTTACAGTTTATATTACCGCTCACACTGTTCAGTATCGGCATTATTTTCTACGAGCAGACAATACCCAAGTTATCCCTGGCACTACTCATGGCAACAGCCAGCATACTAGCAATACTCCTTGCTTACGACTTATCCACCGCCACATCATTAAATGCAAAAAAAATTAGAGACGAAAAACATCTATGAAAGCATCATTATGCGAAATGAGATGAAAGCAGCATTCGAGTCAAGTGCATTGCTCTATCGCTTGCGATGCCAGATTGGGCATGCTGAAGAGGCTATCCGTTCGGTGGGGGCCGTAGCTCAATTTTGGTGGCAGGGTTGAGATCTCGGGAGTTCTAGTCTTGGCGTTCAAGCACTAGCACGCGGCCGCCAAACCTATGTCAGATCAGCGTGCTCAGGGCACGGATTTAAACCCGACCGATTCGGCTCAACGTCGCCCCGATAAAGTACCCACCCGGCTCACCAGCGCAATCCTTGCGCCGCAACAGTCCCCAGAGCCGGGTGGGCGGTGGGCATCATAGGCAGTGAAAGCCGCCCTGTCCTTCAGACAATTCTGAACAAATGTGTCCGCGCCCTGTAGGAGCGCGGACCATCGCCTAACCCAACTTCGCCACAATGTCGTCTTTGATCAACAGCCGTTTCTTCTTCAACTTCTCCACATCCTCATCGCTGGCGCTTGCCGATTCAGCCTTCAGCACCTCCTTGTCAGCGTCATCGTATTGAGTGAGCAGCGAGTCCAGGCGTTTGTCGCTCGCCCTGCGTTCGTGAACGACTTCCTTGCTCAACCCCAAGTCCTGATACAGGTCGTGTTTCACTGGCATGGCGTACCTCCGCACGTTGATCAATGGCTTACGCCCTAGAAGCTAGACCATTGCGAGGGGTCTTGTCATGTCCGGGGTCAATACAGCCCCGTTCGTCGCGGCGCAGGTGTTTGGATCAAACCTTTGCGGCGCCCTGCCCTCCACTCTAGATAGCCATTCGAGGGAGACCGGTTTCATGACTCATGCCGCCACCGCTGTCGACACCCAATGCATCAACACGATCCGCACCCTGGCCATGGACGCCGTACAGAAGGCCAATTCCGGCCATCCGGGCACGCCCATGGGCCTGGCGCCAGTGGGTTACACGCTGTGGAGTCGGTTCCTGCGTTATCACCCGGAGCATCCTGACTGGCCTAATCGTGACCGCTTTGTGTTGTCGGTGGGGCATGCGTCGATGTTGCTGTACTCGCTGTTGCACCTGGCCGGTGTGGTGGAGATCGATGCCCATGGCAAGCGCACTGGCCAGCCGGCGATCAGCCTGGACGATATCAAGCAGTTCCGGCAGGCCGATTCAAAAACTCCGGGCCATCCCGAGTACCGCATGACCACTGGCGTGGAAACCACCACCGGGCCACTCGGCCAGGGCTGCGCCAACAGCGTCGGCATGGCGATGGCCGAGCGCTGGTTAGCCGAGCGTTTCAACCGTGATGGCAAGGTGTTGTTCGACTACAACGTCTACACCCTGTGCGGTGACGGCGACATGATGGAAGGCATCAGCAGCGAAGCCGCGTCGATGGCCGGGCATTTGAAGCTGGCGAACCTGTGCTGGATCTACGACAACAACACCATCAGTATCGAAGGGCACACCGAGTTGGCGTTCAGCGAAGACGTGATCCAGCGCTTCCAGGCCTATGGCTGGCACACGCTGCACGTGACCGACGCCAATGACTTACAGGCCTTGAGCGGGGCGCTTGAGACCTTCAAAAGCAATACCGGCGCACCGACCCTGATCGTGGTCGACAGCGTGATCGGCTACGGCTCTCCCCACAAGCACAACACCGCCGCCGCCCATGGCGAACCGTTGGGCGATGAAGAAATCCGCCTGACCAAGGCCGCTTACGGCTGGCCGCAGGATTCAAGCTTCCTGGTGCCCGATGACGCGCGTTCTGTTTTGCGTGACGCTCTGCTGGAACGCGCCGAACCGCTGTATCAACAGTGGAACCAGACGCTGTCCGACCTCGACCCGCAATTGGCCGATGAGCTGCGCCGCATGCGCGCGGGCGAAATGCCGGAACAGTGGCAGGCGCAACTTCCCAGCTTTGAGACCGATGCCAAGGGCGTAGCCAGCCGTGCATCAGGTGGCGAGGTGCTCAACGCCTTCGCCCAGCAAATCCCCTGGCTGCTTGGCGGCTCGGCAGACTTGTCGCCGTCGACCAAAACCAACCTCACCTTCGATGGCGCCGGGCGTTTCAGTGCCGATGACTACAGCGGGCGCAACCTGCATTTCGGCATCCGCGAACATGCCATGGGCGCGATTGCCAATGGCATGGCGCTGTCCTACCTGCGGCCCTACACCTCGACCTTCCTGGTGTTCAGCGACTATATGAAACCGCCGATCCGCCTGGCGGCCATCATGGAGTTGCCGGTGGTGTTTGTGTTTACCCATGACTCGATTGGCGTGGGTGAAGACGGGCCGACGCACCAGCCGATCGAACACCTCACGCAACTGCGCGCCACACCGGGGTTGCTGACGCTGCGGCCCGGCGATGCCAATGAAACCCTGGAACTGTGGAAGGTCGCCTTGGCGCAAACCCATCGGCCAAGCTGTGTGGTGTTGTCGCGTCAGCCGTTGCCGACATTGAATCGTACGAAATATGCGGCGGCGTCCGGGGCCGCCAAAGGGGCTTATGTGTTGGCGAGTGCGGACGAGCCCAAGGTGATTCTGTTGGCGACCGGCAGCGAGGTCAGCCTGGCGGTGGCGGCGTATGAACAGTTGAAAAGCGAAGGGATCGCTGCTCGGGTGGTCTCGATGCCGAGTTGGGAGTTGTTTGAAGACCAGGACCAGGCGTATCGCGACAGCGTGTTGCCGCCAGCGGTGAAGGCGCGGGTCGTGGTGGAACAGGCTGGGCCATTGGGTTGGGACCGGTATGTCGGGCAGACCGGGGCCAAGGTGGTGATGAACAGCTTTGGCGCGTCGGCGCCGTTGGCCAAGTTGCAGGAGAAGTTTGGGTTTACTGTGGAGAATGTGGTGGAGCAGGCTTTATCGCAGGTTCAACTGATTCAGGGTTGAGCTGAAAGTGGGATTGCGGACGAATGCGGGGGGGATTTTTTGATCGGGTACATATCCGTTTCTTTGGTAACGGCTGGTATTGGTTCCGCTCTTACAGCGGCTCACTTTTGAAAAGCCGGAATGCCGGCCCAGCCAAAAGTAAGCATGGACTTGTTCCCTCAAAACGTACGCCATGAAGCGAGTGTTAAGCA
>NZ_AOHM01000124.1:0-7795 GCF_000510895.2 Pseudomonas sp. FH1 | reverse complement strand
CCGGTCACGTATTAGCGAAACGCTCGGTCACGTTCACCGAAATCCGCACTCGGCCCACACCTGTTGGATCAACGGCGTATTCCGAAGGCATGACAACAGTCACCAGCAGACCGACAGCAGTCAGCAGTGCAATGACAGTCGAGCGCACCAGTTTGCGAGTGCTTGGCAATTCATTAACAGTTGGAAGCGGAGTATTAAACATGGTCAGAATTCCTTACGCGGAGAGAAACAGGCCGGTGATTTGGTAACCCATTAGCAGAAACCCGGCACTCATCATGGCGACGTTGGCGGTATAGGCGTGGCGCCAAAAACCACCAGTGCGACGCCAGTACCCCATCAGGATGAGAATCGCGCTGAGGGCCAGTAATTGACCGATCTCAACGCCAACATTGAAGGCGATCAGGTTCGGAATCAGGCCATCAGGCGAGATCTCGTACTCCTGGATCTTCGTCGCCAGACCAAAACCGTGGAGCAAGCCGAAGATCAGCGTGGCCACTTTGGTGTTGGGTTGGAAACCGAACCAGCGCTGGAATGCGCCCAGGTTGTCGAGCGCCTTGTACACCACCGAGAAGCCAATGATGGCGTCGATGATGTACGAGCTGATGCTGACCTCTGTAAGTACGCCAAGCAGCAGCGTGACCGAGTGTCCCACCGCAAACAGCGTGACGTAGAGGCCCACGTCTTTCAGGCGGTAGAGGAAGAAGATTACTCCGAACAGGAACAGCAAGTGATCGTAGCCCGTCATCATGTGCTTGGCGCCCATATAGATGAACGGCAACAACATGATTCCGGTGCTTTCTTGGATGAAACCCTTGTCACCTTCAGCGACGGCATGCGCCATCGCTTCGGGCATGCCGAAGAAAAGTGCCGCCAAAAACAAAAACAACAGTAATAGCGGGCGATGCGAGGGCGCAGAGAATGCGCCAACACCGCTCATTGAGTACGAATGCATGAATTAATCCTACGTTGCAGTGATCGTGGGCCGCATTGCGGCCATGGTCAGGATGCGAACGCAGGACGGGGTGGACGCTCGATCAAAAATATCGGCGGCAGCGGAACAGAGTGTCGAAGCGCATCGACCCGGATGGCTAGCATAGGGGATGTCGCCAGCATCAACGCGGCAGTGAGTTGCGGCGTCTCGTGCTGATGATCAGGGGTCAATGGCGAATGGTAGTGATCTGAAAGACTTGAATAGCTGGATGAGGCCTCTTCGCCGTGGGAATGATTGGCGTCTTGTGTGATCTCCCAGGCTGGCTGTGTCGACGTCACTGATACCGAATAGGTATGCCCGGCCCAAGCCACCAACATAGCGAGAGCAAGCGCGATTACCACCGTTATTGTCAGTGTCCTGCTGAACATGGAGTTCGGTTTTCTACCTGTTGAATGGGGCTTTCTTACGTTTGACTATATCCTCCTAGGGGGGATAGGATGCCAGCATAATTCATTGAAGCCTGAGCCTCAAGTCATGAGTGAACACGAACAAGAACACAGCCATCCCCACACTCACCAAAGTCATGAGGCAATCATCAAGCGCCTCAAGCGGGCGGACGGTCATTTGCGAGGCATCATCACCATGATCGAAGAGGGGCGCCAATGCGTGGACATCGCACAGCAGTTGCATGCTGTAGAAAAAGCGGTGTGCCAAGCCAAGCGGACGCTCATCCAGGATCACATTGATCACTGTCTAGAGGACACCGTTTCGGCACTGGGTAATGGCGAGCGCGCACCGTTGGAAGCGTTCAAACAAATCACCAAATACCTCTAGGTTAAACATGCCAAACTTCGCTGAACTGCTATAGGCCAGCTTTAAGCAATCCGGCTTTACTTGACTCGTAAGGCCAGATAGAGAGCGCCCAATGGCTTGGCGAGCGACTTACGTTATTAGGAAAGAAGATGACGAAAACCACTAGCTTCAAACTTCGCCGGAACATCACGCTTTTGGTTTCCTGTTTTTTAGGAAGTCAAGCCTGGGCGGTTGAACAGCTTAATATAAGCACCGATCAGATGAAGACGATGGGAATCCAGACAGCACCAGTTCTTAGTAACTCTGGAGATCTAAAAAATCGTTACCCTGCTCAGGTGGTCGTACCTCCCGGCGCAGAACAGATCGTTACGTCACCGATGCAGGCTATGGTTTCGCAGCTTCTCGTCTCGGAATTTCAGGTTGTAACAAAAGGTGACCCGGTGGTGCGGTTGACAGGCCCCGCCATGAGCCAATTGCAGCTTGAATTGCTACAGGCTTCATCTCGAGCAAGCCTCGCTAGAAAAGCCTACAACCGCGAAAATACTCTCTTTGAAGAGGGCATTATTCCTCAACGGAGGGCGCAAGAAGCGGAGGCAGCCTTACGTGAGGCTGAGGCAACGCTATCACAGGTGCGCTCAGAACTTTCACTTGCAGGTCTCTCGAAGTCTGACACCGATAAAATTATAAAGTCGGGTTCGCCTTCGGACGGAATTATTTTGGCGGCGGCTCAAGACGGTATTGTCACGTCTATCTCGGTGAAGCCCGGCCAGAGAGTTGATGCTGCTACAGCTTTATTGAATATCGCCCAAGTCAAGGTTCTGTGGGTAGATATACAGGCCACTTCAACGGCTGCGCAAAATATAAGCTTAGGTACTATTGTAAATGTTGTAGGTAAAGATGTATCAGGGAAAATTAAAAGCATCAGCCCCATTATAGCGTCGGGCAATCAGTTTGTAATAATGCGAGCAGAAATAGAGAACGTTCAAGGTAAGCTGAGGCCTGGTGAGTATATTTCAGTCGATATTCCAGTAGCATCTTCAGGAAATACTTGGGATCTACCATTGTCCGCTATCGCTCGCAATAAGGCAGACTCAGTCGTATTTGTGAAAACTGAGCAGGGCTTTTCAGTCCGCCCTGTCGAAGTTATGGCCAGTACAGGCCAATACGTGCGAATTGAAGGTGACTTTCAACCACGAGACCAAGTAGCTATCAGTGGTGTGATTGCGCTGAAAGGCGCCTGGCTTGCTGAAGGGGAAGCAGAATGATTTTGAACAAGCTCATTCAATTTTCTCTGGCCCAACGATTATTTATAATTTTGGTTACGGTTTTGATTTCTGCTGCGGGTTGGTATGCCTATCGCGGCCTGCCGATTGATGCGTTTCCAGACGTTGCAAGCACTCAAGTTAAAATTATTATGAAAGCCCCCGGCATGACGCCGGAAGAGGTAGAGAGTCGTATCGCAGTACCCGTCGAAGTTGAGATGCTTGGCATTCCGAACACCAAAACACTTCGATCAGTGACGAAATATGGTCTGGTAGACGTCACCATCGATTTTCAGGATGGCATCGACATTTTCTGGGCTCGCCAACAGGTTGCTGAGCGACTCGGAAATCTGTCGGACAGTTTACCGGAGGGTATTTCCGGTGGCATGGCTCCTATCACTACCCCGTTAGGGGAAATGTTCATGTTTACGGTCGACGGAGACTCTTTATCGCTGGTAGAACGCCGAAGCTTGTTGGACTGGGTAATTAGGCCGGCGCTGCGGACAGTGCCTGGAGTTGCCGATGTCAACTCCCTGGGTGGTTTGGTGCGCACTTTTGAGGTGCTTCCTGACCCTATGAAGATGGCAGCCAATAAAATAACCCTGGAGCAACTATCGAATGCTCTAAGTATAAATAATCGGAACGATGGTGCAGGACGTTTGGCCGAAGGCGATGAAGTATTATTGGTGCGAAGTGAGGGCAGCATTAACTCGCTTGACGATCTAAAAAATATAGTGGTGAGTGCGACGACCGGAACTCCGGTTCGAGTTAGCGACATTGCGAGAGTACAGATCGGAACGCTCACACGCTATGGCGTAGTAACTCAGAATGGCACCAATGAAGCAGTGCAAGGATTGGTACTAGGCCTTGCTGGTTCAAATGCGCGTGAGGTGGTTAAAGGCGTGCAGGACAAATTGGCAGAGTTAGCACCTACCTTACCTGCAGGGATATCGATTACGAGTTTCTATGACCGCTCGTCTCTGGTAGATAAAGCTGTCGGTGCTGTTTTCAAAGCTTTACTTGAAGCAACCGTACTCGTCATCATTCTACTTGCACTATTTTTGGGGAACATTCGTGCGGCTTTGACCGTTGCGCTCGTGCTGCCACTTGCGGCGCTGATTACTTTCATCCTTATGCGACTATTTAATATGTCTGCCAACCTTATGAGCTTGGGGGGGTTAGCAATTGCAATCGGGATGCTGGTCGACGCGGCAGTGGTCGTTGTTGAAAACATCGTGCAGCGACTGGCTACCGATGAGTCTCGTGGAAAAGTTCCAAGGCTTCATCTCATATTCCGAGCCGTTCGAGAAGTCGCTGTTCCTGTAACTTCTGGTATCTTGATCATCATTACTGTTTTCCTCCCTCTAATGACCCTACAAGGCCTTGAGGGCAAGTTTTTCGTCCCTGTAGCGCTGACGATTGCTTTTGCACTGGCAGGGTCGTTGCTGCTTTCCTTAACTGTTATACCTGTGCTTTCATCTTATTTTTTAAAAGAGGTAAAGCATGAAGATCCTTGGTTGGCGAGAAAGCTTCTAGGGCTCTATAACCCGATTTTGAGTTGGGGCATGCAGAAGCAAAAAGTAGTGTTTGTTGGTGCTGCAGTTATGCTTTTAGCCGCTGGGATTGTGTACACACAAGTCGGTAAAACCTTTATGCCTACAATGGATGAAGGGGACTTGATCGTGGGTATAGAGAAATTGCCATCCATCAGTCTCGAGCAAACTGCCGAGCTGGATAAAAAGATTCAAATGGCGTTGATGACGGCTATACCAGAGATAAAAGGAGTTGTAGCTCGCGCTGGCTCTGATGAGATTGGTTTGGATCCTATGGGTCTCAATCAGACTGACACCTATTTGCTGCTCAAGCCAAAAGACCAGTGGCGCATGAGCTCTAAGGAAGATTTGCTGAATGAGATTCGTAAAGTTCTAGATAATTTACCTGGTATCGAATACAGCTTTACTCAGCCTATCGAAATGCGTGTATCTGAAATGATTATTGGTGTTCGGGGCGACTTGGCCGTGAAGGTATATGGCCCAGACCTTGGCACACTCAATAAGCTCGGAACCCAAATTGAAGAATTACTGAAGACAATCAACGGTAGCCAGGACGTTTATACGGTTCAAAATGACGGTGTCCAATACTTGCGAGTCGAAATTGACCGATTGCAAGCAGGTCGATTAGGACTTGATGTTGAAACCATTCAAAACATACTTAGAGTTCAGATTGAAGGTAAGCAAGCTGGCATTGTGATCGAGGGCAATCAGCGTACGCCGATCTTGATTCGTGCTGATAAAAGTGTTCGTACCTCACCGGCGGAGTTCGATGCTTTGATTATCACTACACCTTCAGGAATGTCTGTTCCTCTGCGCGATGTCGCCAAGTTAGTTCGTGCGGACGGCCCCGTTAAAATTGACCGTGAAATGGGTAGCCGATATGGCGTAGTAATTGCGAACGTGAGTAACAGGGATCTGGTAGGTTTTGTTGAGGAGGCCAAGGCTTCGGTTGCCAAAAATATCGAATTACCCAAAGGTTACACAATTACTTGGGGTGGGCAGTTCGAGAATCAACAGCGCGCTGCTGCGAGATTATCTATTGTGGTTCCAGTCGCACTTGGCTTGATTTTCGTGCTGCTGTTTTCGACATTTGGATCCGTCAGACAGGCTCTGCTTATTCTTAGCAATATTCCTTTTGCACTTGTAGGCGGTATCGTTGCCCTTTGGGTTACTGGCGAATATCTGTCAGTGCCAGCTTCAGTCGGCTTCATCGCACTGTTAGGTATCGCGGTACTCAACGGGATCGTCTTGGTCAGCTATTTCAATCAGCTCTATCATGAAGGGATGGCTATTAAAGACGTAGTCATCCAAGGTTCAAGGCGCCGGTTAAGACCAGTCCTCATGACTGCTTCTATTACTGCTTTTGGACTGGTTCCACTTCTATTTGCAACGGGCCCTGGCTCAGAAATTCAACGCCCTTTGGCTATTGTAGTGATAGGCGGCTTGATCACTGTTACGGCATTGACACTTCTCCTCTTACCGATACTGTATTTGCGTTTTGCTCATTCGAAAAAGGAGAGCTCCAATGCCTAACTTGCGAATTACTCTACTTTTGCCGCTAAGTCTTGAAGAGAAGGTTTCTGACTATTTTCTTTGTGATCCTAGCATCGGAGTCTTTACGAGCAGGGTGGTTTCAGTACATGGACTATCCAACTCCATGTTGAACTCTGCGGAGCAGGTTATGGGAAGCGCTAAAGAAACGGAAATCGTTGTCGTGGTAGACGAGGAACGCTTCGAACTCTGGATTAGTGAATTTGAGAGGCTTTTCACTAGCTCGGGTATTCGCTATTGGTCGACCCCTATTTACCGTTCGGGAGTTCTGGTGTGATGGAAAAGTTATTACTTCTAGTATTACTACTGGGTGCCAGTGGAGCGGCTCAGCCTCAGTCTTTTGAAATGCCATTGCCACCTGCTCAAATTTTACCAGCAAGCATTGCGACAAAGCTATTGGATGCAGATCCACGAGTAGAGTCAGCCCGGGCCAGTCTGGATGCGGCTATACAGGAGGCGGGGATTATTAAAAGATCTCCTTACGAATGGATAGTTAACGGTACCTCTCAGCAGCGTCGTGTCCAGGGGGGGCCTAACTATAACGAGTGGACGGCTGGAGTAGAGCGCACCATACGGCTCCCTGGAAAGTCTAGTGCTGACTCGGATATCAGTACCGCAACCCTTGAAATTGCGGAGGCTAGTTATGGTGAAGCTAGGCATGAAGCCGCCCGTGAACTGATGTTAGCTTGGCTTGATTGGCAAGCTGCTGAGGAGGCCCGAGATATTGCGGCGAGAGGAGTAGAGTCGGCTAAAGATAGCCTGGCAGCAGTGCAGAAACGCAACAGAGCGGGGGACGCATCTACGCTTGACGTGAATATCGCTAAGGCAGAGCTCTCCGATCAATTACGCTCGGGTAATGATGCAAAGGTGAAGGCAACTACGACTTGGATTGCGCTTACCACCAAGTTTCCTGGCGTTGAGCGAGCGCGAGTCGCTCTGCCGGCTCCCGTAAAAGTTACTGGAAATGATGAGTCCTGGACGGCGAGAATTATTGAGCAAAGCGATGAGCTGAGGCGCACCATCGCAACTGCAAGGCGCGCTGAAGGTTTGTCCGGACGTGCCCGGGCGGATAAAATACCCGACCCCACATTTGGCGTATTTACGAACTCTGAGCAGGGTAACAGAGAGCGTATCTATGGCGTCAGCGTGAGTATGCCAATACCTAGCCGGTCACGTAGTGCGCGTTATGCTCAAGCGTTGGCGCAGGAAGACGCTACTAGGCACGATTCAGCGCTTGTTAAGCGACAACTTACGACCTTGATTACACAAAATCTGGCGTTGGCTGAAGGCGCCTTTGAAAGCTATCTGCTTGCCAAGGACGGAGCTCAGGAGATGGAAACGAACAAGAGCCAGACTCAACGAGCGTATGAGTTGGGGGAGGCGGATCTTCAATCATTGCTTTTAGCCCGCCGCCAATCCGTTTCGGCAGCCACAACGGCCCTAGAGGCACAAGTAGAGACGTTAAAGACAAACTTATCCCTCCTGATTGATGCCCACTGGATCTGGGATCTCGATCACAGTTGAGCCACCATTCCGGCAGCGCAATCAGCTGCCGGAATTCTTTCAAATTTGTAATTCTTCAATCATCTTGAGGTTATGTTTGTAGGTCAGAATGAGTGGCGGTCATTGCAATCACCAGGCGGCCGCAAAAACTGAGTGCAACACCTCACCCTCCGGTAAGGTGC
>NZ_AOHM01000123.1:0-89211 GCF_000510895.2 Pseudomonas sp. FH1 | reverse complement strand
AGGCGGCTATTTCACCAAATCTGAAAGTCTTTTTCAGAGTTTCCCTAGGGAGGCCAGTATGCAAACGCTAATCCGCGTGGCGACGCAGGACGATGTCGATACGCTCTTCGTCATTCGCACCTCGGTGGTGCAAAACCATTTGAGTGTCGAGCAGATGGCCGACCTGGGCATTACGCCCCAGGTGCTGGCCGACAGTATTCGCGCAGCGCCCTGCGTTTGGATCGCCGAGGTGAATGACCAGCCTGCCGCCTTTGCCATGGTCGACCTGGCCGAAGGCGAGGTGTTCGCGATGTTCGTGCGGCCGACTTTCGAGAACCTGGGCCTGGGCCGTCAACTGATGGCGGTGGCCGAGGCTGCGCTGTTTGAACACCATGATCGGTTGTTCCTGATCACCGACGGCCGCGACGGAATCCGTGCCAACGGGTTTTATCAGCGGCTGGGGTGGAGCGTGGTCGGTCCAGTAGACGGCGATGATGTGCGTTACGAGAAGAGCAGGGCGCAGTAACGTCATGAACCCACCCGAGCCGCCGTCCAACAGCTTTCGCTACTTCGTGCTCGTCGTGCTCTGCGCTGCAGTACTGCTGGGGTTCTATTTTGTGCGGCTCAACGCCGAGGTTGACCGCGAGCGGGAAGCCGCCAACCAACGCCTGGCACTGTGCAGGCAGGTGGAAAGTGTAGGGCGCTCGGTACTGCCCAATAGCCTTGAAACCCAGGAAGCCTGCAAACAATTGAATGAGCGTATATCCAAAAGTGTGACGCCGCGTTAATCCAATAACCCTTTTTTATAAGTGGAAATAATCTCGGTAGTTGCACCAAAAAGTGGCACTCATAGACCGCGCTACCTTAAAAAATGTGTGGTTATTGAATGACTTACAGCACTTTTAATCCGACGAAAGGATTAAAATAATCTTGTTACAGGTTTTTACAGTCGTTACTATAGCCGGGCGTTCACCTCCCACGGTTTATGCATTTTTAAATCCCAAGTTTCCATCAGCTACTTGGGATTTTTTTTGCCTGCGATTTGACCTTCGCGTCACACTTCACCGTCAGCGAACTCCGCGCGCATCCGCCCATTGCGTTTGGCTTGATACAACAACTTGTCGACCTCCTCGACAAACCCCAGCATCGGGCTGTCGGGTTTCACGATGCGCGTACCGACGCCCAGGCTCAGGGTCAGCAGGTTCGACACCGCCGAAAAACCATGCTCGATCTGCTGCTGGCGGATCAGGTGCAGGCAGCGCTGCGCCACTTGCCGGGCGGACGCCGCATCGGTTTCCGGCAACAACCACACAAACTCTTCGCCGCCAATACGCGCAATGAAATCCCTCGGACGGTTGGCCGCCTGGGACAGGGTGTTCGCCACCTGACGCAGGCATTCATCGCCCTTGATATGGCCGTAGTGGTCGTTGTACTGCTTGAAAAAATCGATATCCAGAATGATCAACGACAGCGGTAACTGGCTGCGCTGGGCGCTGGCCCATTCGCGCTCCAGCACAGTGTCAAACATGCGCCGGTTGGCGATGCCGGTCAGGCCATCCTGGTAGGAATATTCCTCGAGTTGTTTTTGCAGGCGCACCAGGTGCTCTTCGGTCTTCTTGCGTTCGCTGATATCGAACATGAACCCGATCAGTGCTTCGACCTCGCCGTCCTTGCGCACCACATGCACCACGTCGCGAATCCACACGTAGTCGCCGTTCACCGTCAGCGCGCGGTAGTCCGCTTCGTGGTCAACTCCGGCGCGCGATTGCGACACGCAGAAATTCACCACGTATTCCCGATCATCCGGGTGCATGCGCTCGACCCAGTCGTCCACGCTCACCCAACTCTGCGGAGTCCAACCCAGCAAGGTCTCGATCTGCGGGCCGATGTAACTGAAGGTCATGCTCTGCCAATCGATGCGCCAAGGGATGGCCTTGGTCGACTCCAGCAAGGTCTTGTACACATCGCTGTCGGGCTGGCTCGGAGGGTCGATGCTCATGGTGGTTTGGCTCAAGATGATGGCGAAAAGCCAAGAGCGTCTTGTGATCGACGCTTCGAGTCAAGCCCTCGCCGGAGCAGCAGACGAGAGGTCGAAATGCGGGTTTTCTGGCGTCAGTGATTCGGCGTTTCCGGGGCGAAATGAGGCATGGCTAACACTTTTGCATTAATGCTTCCATGCCCTGTAGAACCTCATCTACTCTGTCTCCATCACAACACCTCGTGAGGCCCAGGGATGGGAACTTGTCATGATTTCAATCGTTGAATTCAACCGCATCATGGCCTCGGGTTTCCTGCCGCTGGCGTGCGATTGCACCTTGAACAGTGACGGCTCGCTACGCATCAACATCTTCGAGCCCGTGTCCGGCCGGGTCGACCTGCTGCTGACCGGTGTGTCCCCCGAAGGTTTGGACAGCATCCGTTCCATCTCAAACCTGATTGGCGAGTTGCGCACCGAAATCAAGGCCGGGCGCCGGGGGTTTGCGGCAGTCGGCTAGCTGTTGACGCTGCGGGTCGGCGTATCGAGCGCGCCGTAATAGCGCCAGCAGCAGTGGCGGTGTTCCGGCACGATCACGCAGCCGCTGAGGCTGGCGATCAGCAGTGCGGCAACCAGCAGGTAAAGTCGGCGGGACATGGTGTTTCCTCTTGGGTTGATCAGCGTTAATCCTTCAACGTTGCCACCGGCGTAAATCCGTCGCGAAGCTTTCAAACCTTTCATCAAGTGCCTTCCTCCCCTGGGCAATACTGCCTGCGACAATAATCTGCGCGTCCTGCGACGGATTTTTCGACACGCCCCGTTCAACCCATCAGCAACCGGCACTTTCGCCCGTCGCTTGAAGGAGTTGCCATGAGACCCCTGGCCACATTGCGCTTTGCCTTGCTTGCTCCGCTGGCCCTTGCCGCGTTTGTCAGCACCCCGGTGTTTGCCCAGACCGAAATCATCATCCGCCAGGCGCCGCCACCGGAGCGCGTGGAAATGGTCCCCGTGGAGCGGCCCGGTTACGCCTGGGACCGAGGCCACTGGCGCTGGGAAGGGCGCGGTTATGGCTGGGTGCCGGGTCATTGGCAGCCGGTGATGCGCAATGCACGTTGGGAGCCCGGCCATTGGGAAGCGCACGGTCCAAATTGGTACTGGCGCGAAGGGCATTGGATCCGCTGACCGAGAATTGCCCGATTGAACGACACTGATCCGGACGTTGAACTGCTGGCACGTATCGGCAACAACGAACCTGCGGCCGTCAACGAAATGGTGACGCGCAAACTGCCGCGTCTGCTGGCACTCGCCAGCCGGATCCTGGGGGATGCCGACGAAGCCAAGGACGTGGCCCAGGAAAGTTTCCTGCGTATCTGGCGCCAGGCATCCACCTGGCGCAGTGGCGAGGCGCGTTTCGACACGTGGCTGCACCGCGTGGCACTCAACCTGTGCCATGACCGCTTGCGTCGGCGCAAGGAGCGGCCTTTGAACGAGGAGGCGGCGCTGGAGCTGGCAGACAGCGCACCGCCTCTGGATGAACAATTGGAAAGCACCGAGCGCAGCGCGCGCATGGCCGCCGCACTGGCCGCTTTGCCCGAGCGCCAGCGCGAGGCGATTGTGTTGCAGTACTACCAGGAGCTGTCGAACATCGACGCCGCGGCCCTGATGAATATCAGCGTCGAGGCACTGGAGAGCCTGCTGTCGCGGGCCCGACGCCAGTTGCGCCGCCAACTTGCCGATACACCCGGGCTCGCCCGCCCAGGAAGGGGAACATCATGACACCCGAACGATTTGCTTATCTGGCTGACGCCTATGGCGCCGACCTGCATCGTTGGCCGCTGGCTGAGCGCGGGGCGGCTAAGGCGCTGCTCGATAGCGGCAATCCCAGTGCCCGTGAAGCGTTGGATCAGGCCGGTTGGCTCGACGCCCAGCTGGACAGTCATCAACTGGCATTTACCGACCCGGCGCTGACCCGACAGATCCGTGAGTCGGCGCCGCGCCGTAGGTCGTTCTGGTCGCGTTATGCCGGCTGGCTGTCACCGGCGGGGCTGGTGGGGGTGGGCATTGCCGGTGTCGTCACCGGCATGCTGGTGGCGTCCATGAGCGTGCCGCTGCCGATGGTGTCTGCCGAAGTGTTGCCCAGCGTGTTTGACCAGGGCGATGCGCAAGTCATCTTTACCGTCAACGCTGAGGAAACCGAGCAATGAGCGCCCAATCTCTTAAACCGTGGTTGCTGGTCTCGGTGTTGCTCAATGTGTTTTTGATTGGCGGGGTAGGTGGGGGGGTGTATCACTGGATGGCGAGTGCAAAGCCTGTGGAGGCGGTGGTCAATCAGCATGGGTTGCGCCAGGCGATGGTCAAGTTGCCGCCGGAGCGGCGGCGGGAGTTGCGTCAGTTGTTGCGCCATAACCGTGCCGACAGCCAGCCGCTGGTGATGGCGGGGCGGGAGGCGCGGTTGGGGGTGATCAAGCAGTTGGAGGCGCCGACCTTGGATCGGGATGTGTTGGTGGCGGAGTTGGCCAAGGCGCGGGAGGCGGATATGGCGCTGCGGGCGTTGGTGGATTCGACCTTGGCGCAGTTTGCCGGTACGTTGCCTCGGGAGGAGCGACAGAAGCTGGTGGAGGCGTTGTATTTGCGGGGGCAGGCGGGTGGGGTTAAGCCTCGGTCTTGATTTTGTGGCGAGGGAGCTTGCTCCCGTGGCGGCCTTCAGGTTGGCCTCGGGGGGGAGGGGCTGGTTGAGTACATATCCGTTATTTGGGTGATGGCGGGTATGGGTTCCGCCCTTACGGCGGCTCACTTTGGAAAAGCCGGAATGCCGGCCCAGCCCAAAGTAAGCAAAGGGCTCTTGCCCCAACACTCGGCACCTCGCTCACGCTCGGTGTGCCCGTAATCCGACAGTGATTTGGGGGGCCGCCGCCACGCGCCATTCATGGCGCGGGGCGGCTAAACCGGTATCCCTGCCGGTTTACCCCCCAAATCCCTGTCGAATTCCGGCCAGCGTGTTTGACGGGGCGCCTGAGATCAAAAGCAAGAGCACGGCGGCCTGGTAGCCGACCTGAGTGGTTGGATCAAAAGCAGGTAGGTGTAGGAACTGGCTTGCCGGGTCGCCGCATCGCTGCGATGCAGACGCCTCGGTGCTACGGTTAGGAAGGGCTCTAATGCTTTCATGTGGTGAGCGGGCTTGTCCCGCGCTGGGCTGCGCAGCAGCCCCAAACGGCTACCTTATTCTGCCTGAAGGAACTCGGAGAAATTACTGAGCCGCTTCGCAGGCCAGCCCTGCCGGTGCGACGATTCGACAAGCCCGCCCACCACAACAACCATTCAACGCGGCTGCATACACTCCACCGCCCGATCCACCATGGCTCGCGCCATATCCACCAAATGCAGCACTGAAATCACCAGTGTCTGTTCCGTCCCCTCTAACCGCTCACCAGCCTCTTGCGCAGTCGCTGACGCACAGCGCAGCAAGCTACTGGTGTGGACCAATGCACTTTCAAAGCTGGTTTCAGGGTCAACGGTAAACAGCATCGGTTCTACCGTATCGGGCGCTGGGGCAGGGGAGAGATAGTGGTCCAATGCGCGTTTGTACGCGGCGTATTTCTGCGCCTGAGCGCTGGAAGAATCAGAAAACGTGAACGGCGGATCGGGAATGACTTTATCCATCGTGAAGCACCTCTAGTCGGTTAGAGGCCGTCACCATCGCTGCTAAACGATCAAAGGGTGGCGGCCGAGCGCAGGTTAGCAGAACCGGAGACTAGTACCCGGCGCACCCGAAGGTGCCCTGCGCACGGCCACCATAAAGCGTCGTGGCGAAAAAAAGCGCCCCGTCAAAAGGTGGCGCTTTGCGCCTAGTCATCGGCGGGCTGCTAAACCCGGTCACTGAATTGGCAGTGACGGCCGAAGACTAGCTAGCGGATTCGCGAGGCGCAAGCCCGCGCGATTTTCTCGGAAACGTCCTGCGAGGGAAAGAGAAATTTAACCGCTTAGGAAAGGAGAACTCACTGATTTCTACCATCGATCTGTGAAAGATGTTTGACACGTTCAGTACGTCGAACCGGAGAAATACTTGGCGCGTAGCACGTGATGATGGTAAAACGCTATCATTGCATGCAATGTACTTATATTTTGATTTTTAAGTTTGATCAGTTGGGAGATATCATGGAGTTTGATTTAACTAAGCCTTTTGCAGGTTTAAGCGCCCATGGAGTGTCCGCTCTAGAGGGGTTGAAAATGCCGGAGATGAAACACGCCTATTTCAATAATAAGAACTTGACATTAGATGGTTGGAGGATGGTTGGGTGTAAGTTTGAGAAATGTACTCTTAATGTTTCCTCATCTTACTTTATTATTGAACGTTGCTTTGTTGATTCTGACACCATCGTAGTTTGGATGGAACAGTCGATTAAGTTGGTTCAGCTGTTTCATATGCGAAATGATCATATGAGGAATACGAAGCCGGAATTTTCAGCGATTAAGCATCCTGATGGTAGTTATTCAATTGGGGTTTAGGCGGATGGTCAATGTTTCTGGCAGTGTCGAAGCAAAGATAAAGGTCTCGCCTCTTAGGAGTCAAATACAGGTTTTTGTATATGCCATTGCTGCGATAGTTTTCGCTTCGCTAGGATGTTTCTTTCTTTGGCATGAAAAAGTATTCTGGTGGGTACCGTTCTTGGTTTCGGTAATTTTTTTGGTTGTGGGCTTGATCTGTTTTTTTGTCTCCTACAAAAGTACCGAGATGTATAATGCTGTGCCCACCGAAGTTATAGTTACAAATCAGCACGTCAAGATCTCCGCGGACCCCAGGATTCCTCAGCATAGAGAGTTTTTTCAGAGTATTGCCAGTGTATTTACTGCTTTGTCAAACCAGAAGCCGCTCCCGCAGCCAGATGCATTAGTGGATGAGTTAGGTAATGTATTACCGGGGACGGAAAAGCAAGCGCGTGCTTCTGTTGACGAAGCAAATCGCCAAGCGTCAAACCTTGTGAAGGACACATTGCGTACCTTTGTTCCGTTAGGAGTGGCGCAATCAACCGAGAGAGACTGTATTATCAGTGATGAGGCGCAAGGTAATGTCAGTAGTATAAGTTGAATGATAGATAGTGTTTGAGATCTTTAATTTTTAATATGGATGTTGATATCGTGATTGACTTGTTGTCGGGGGTTGCTCGATTATTTTTTAGCTGGATGTTCAGCTTTTTAGTTATTGCTGGCGTTTTGTGTATTTATTTCCTCTTTTTCGATTTTCTAATTTCCGAAATTCCTATTCGCGAGCTTCCTGAGCTTATTCGGAAAGGCGAATTTGGAGATAGCTTCGGTACATTAAATGCGTTGTTCTCAGGGCTGGCGTTCTCTGGTGTTTTGATTACCCTGCTTCTTCAGCGGCGAGACCTGTATGAAGCTAGGAGTCAAGGAGCGCAGCAGCAAATCGAGTCTCAGTTTTACAACATGCTTGCGCTTCAACAAGGCGTTCTCAACGGTTTTGATGTAAAGCGCAACGCAGTTGTTCTCGCAACTGGGAGAGACTGTTTTAAGAAATGGTACCGTGTTTTTGAGTCGGAATATCGAAGAGTTCCTCCAGGGTATTCGGGACGGTTGGATGAGGCATATGAGATAATGTGGCTTAAGTTTCAGGGTGATTTGAGTTTGTATTTCAGAAGTTTGTATTCGGTATTTAAGTTTATATCGGAGTCGGAATATAAAAACAAAAAGCGTCTTGGTAATATTGCTAGATCGCTACTGTCTGACTTCGAACTTGTGGTTCTGTTTTATGGTTGTTTGGATGAGAGAGGTAAGAAGTTTCAAGCTTATATTTGTGAGTTTGAGATATTTGATAACTTGGATGTTGATATGTTAGTCGGTTATCAAGAGTTACATCGTCTACCCGTGCGTGCTTATGGAGCAAATAAGTTGATTCTTGCAATCTTGAAGGGGTTGTGATTTTCAGGTTTTTTAGTTGATAGGTTTTGTTGGTGTGTCGAAGGGTTTATCAAGGCTGGGCGAGGAGTTCACGCTTTTTAGCTCTTGAATTTTCACTTGTAATTTTTATCGTGAGTTTTAAGTTGTTATGCCTTTGTGGTAGGTTTTTTGTGAGGGTGTTAACAATTAGGTTTCTAAGAGTGAGCTGTGGCTATTCTTTGTCGTTTTTAAATGGTTTGCTGCTTGGTTTTTCAGTCGGATGCCTCACGTTTTTTTTGAGATATTTTTATGAGATATTATTTTGCGATGAGTGATTGAGCGGCTTAGTTGTTTTGATTGGGTCGAAGGTTTACCTATTCATAACTAACCAATAGCTTCAATGCTGTTTCTTGCCCACCAACACTTCCTGCTCCCGCCCCGCACTGTTCACATTCACCGTACGAGCGAAGCTCACGCCACCCTCCTTGAATTCACACACCACCCGATCCCGAAACGCCGTCTGCGGATAGATCCAGGTCATTTCCAATGTGGTCTCATCCAACCAACGCGCACCTGCCACGATCTGTGCGTTGTTGAATTCATACCCATGGTGCAACGCACGGCCAGGCATGCTGGTGAGGCCGTTGAGCCAATGGTCGATGCCGACCTGCACGCGGTGAGTCGTCTGGCTGTCGGTCAGTTCGAAGGTCAGCACATCACCGGCAAACTCAAACGATAACTGACGCACGCCGAGTCCGTTCTCAGCCATGGCAAACACGCGCTTCGAGTCCTCGGGCGCCGTACAGTTCGAGATCAGCGAAGGCCGCTCAGCCATACTCGCTAACCGCTGCTCCAATCTTGCATCCGCCTCGGGCTTCACGCTGCGATCCTCACCCAATACCGCCGGAAAATGCCGCTCGATAGAGGGCACGATTTCCGCCGAATTTTTCATCCCGCCCACCAGCACCAAGGTTGCGTTGTGCTCGCGGTACACCGCTGCCATCTGCACAAACACCCCCAACGCACTGAACGCCGGGCGCGGCTTCATCATCCAGTGGTAGCCGTAACGGCTGTCCGGCCCGCCTTGGGGTTGGGTGGCGGCGCGGACCCAGGCGGCCGGCAGTATTTGCTGCCCATTCCAGAGCCCGTCCTGGGCGTGCAGCACTGCCAGTTTCAGCGCCGCCGACACGGGGGCGGTGAGGCCATTGCCGCCAGGGTTCACGCCGTCGGGGCCGATGTCCCAGGTTTCGTTGTGAATATCCAGGGGGATGAACAGGCGCGGCTTGAGGTAGTCGTGCAAGGTTTGCCCGGTGACGCGGTTGATCAGCGCCGAAAGCATGTAGCTGGCAGCGCTGGTGTAGACATATTCGGTGCCGGGCGCGTAGGCCAAAGGGATCTTGAAGAACTCAGCGATCCAGCTGGTGCTGATGCCGCGCCACACGGAGCCGGAGGTGTTGCTGACGTGGCCGGTGCGCATGGTCAGCAGGTGTTCGACGGTCATGTCGGCCAGGCGTGGGGCGGCGTCGGCGGGCACTTCGTCGGGGAAGTAGGTGACCAGGCGATCATCCAGCTTGAGAAAGCCTTCTTCGATGGCCAGGCCGATGGCGCAACCGGTGAAGCTCTTGGCCATGGAGTGCAGCACGCGGGGTTCGTTGGGGTCCACCGGCCAGGTCCAGCCTTCGGCAACGACGTGGCCGTGGCGGTGCAACATGAAGCCGTGCAGGTCGAGGCCGGCGGCCTTGACCTCGTCGAGAAACGCGATCAGGCGGTCGGGGTCAACGCCAACACTGCTGGCGCTGGCGCGGGGTAAACCATCGTAGGAGGTCAGGGGCATGGAAACGCTCGGCAAAAGGGTGGATCAACGGCTGCGGTGCACCAGCCGGGAATAGGAAATCAGCATGCTGGTGAGTTCCTGGCTGACCCCGGTGAGAGGCGCGGAACGGCGGCTGATCAGGCACACATCACGGGGCGCGAGGGGTTCTTCGATGGCGATGGTAGTCAGTGCGCTGGAGAACAGCTTCATCCCCGGCAGCATGCGCGGCTCGATGGTCAGGTAGTCGGTTTCCGAGACGATGTGCAGGGTTTCCAGCAGCGAGTCGGTGGTGATGGCGATCTTCGGCGGCGCCAGGCCCTGGGTGCGGAACAGCTGGACCAGGCGGTTTTCCGCGCCGCCGATTACGCCGGTGGAGCGCACGCTGATCCATTGGCAGTCCACCAGCTCCTGCACCGACTTGGCCTGGGCCAACGGGTGGCCTTTACGCGCAATGATGCCCGCGCTGGAGCTGTAGAGACGGTCGATGGACAGGTCGATATCGGTGACGTTCGGCGCCAACGGGCACAGCACGAAATCCAGGCGTCCATCGCGGACTTTTTCCACCAGGCCCTTGGTGGTGCCGCTGGCCACATGCACTTGGATGCGCTGGAAGCGCTGGGTGAAATTGCTCAGCACCGGCACCAGCAGTTCGGCCAGCGGTTCGGAGGTCACGCCCAGGTCGATATGGCCTTCGGGCTCGCCTTTCCACGGTTGCAGGTCGAGCAGGGCGCGTTCGCAGTCGAGGGTGATGGAGCGGGCGCGTACCAGGAACACTTCACCGGCCGAGGTCAGGTTGATGCCTTGGTTCGAGCGTTGCAGCAGCACCACACCGAGTTCTTTTTCCAGGGTCTGGATTGACTGGGTCAGGGTGCTTTGCGCCACGTCCAATTGGCGTGCGGCAGAGCGAAAGCTGCCTTTTTCGACCACGGCACAGAACGCACGAAGATGGGTGAGAGTCATGAAGGACTGCCTCAGGTTTCAGCATTTAAACCATTGAATGCCCGCCAGCTTATCTGATGGCTACAGGTGCGCACAGATCGGTTTGTCCGATCAGGTTCATTATTTTTGAACGCATGCAAACGGCTCCAGGCCCTGATTTTTCGGTAGGCTGGAGGCAAGTCAGGACAGGCTGGGCAGGTGATCGGAAAAGCCGAGCCTGATCACTTGGAGCGTTCTTCTCAAGCTTGCTGCGTGAAGAATAAGATCGGTCCAGGAACATTCGCCAACCGTGAAGGCGACTAAAACAACAACAACTCTCCAGGTGTTCGGCCGTGCCTCTTTTTGGGTCCTGCCAGCGTCCGAACCCCATGCGTAAGGAACATTTAAGGTGCAGTTATCCATGAACAAGACTCTTATCCTGGCAGGCGCCTTGTCTGCGGCGCTGGTGGGCACTGCCCACGCTGAAAGTGTATTGAAGGTCGCGCTCAACGCTGACATCCGCAGCACCGACCCGGGTGTGAACCGCGACACCAACTCCGACGCCGTGATCATGCACATCACCGAGGGGCTGGTAGCCTTCCGCGAAGATGCCACCGTTGGCCCGCTGCTGGCTAAGGACGTGCAGGTGTCCGACGACGGCTTGCGCTACACCTTTCACCTGCGCGACGGGGTGAAGTTCCAGAATGGCAAGGCGTTGACGTCTGCTGACGTGCTGTGGACCTGGAAGCGCTTCCTCGATCCCAAGACCCAATGGCGCTGCGCCCCAGAATTCGATGGGCATGGCGGCGCCAAGATCGTCGACATGAGCGCCCCGGATCCCCTCACCGTGGTGTTCACCCTCGACAAGCCCAACGGCTTGTTCCTGACCAGCACTGCACTGCCTGAATGTGGCGGTAGCGGCATCCTGTCTGCCGATTCGCTTAACGCCGACGGCAGCTGGAGAGCCCCAGTCGGCACCGGCCCATTCCAGCTGGGTGAGTGGAAGCCCGGCCAATACGTCGAGCTGCTGCGCAACCCCAACTACACCCCGCGCGACGAAACAGAGCCCGATGGCTACACCGGCAACAAATCCACCCGCCTGGACCGCGTGCGCCTGCTGGTAATCCCGGACCCGGCCGCCGCCAAAGCCGCGCTGTTGTCGAAAAACGTCGACCTACTGATTGATGTCACCCCGCTGGACGCCACAGAGCTGGCCGCCCATTCCGGCGTGCGCGTGACCTCCAGCGGCACCATGTCGGTCAATGCCTTGCTGTTCCAGACCCGCGACCCGCTGCTTAAAGATGTGCGTTTGCGCCAGGCCATCGCCCATGCCCTGGATTCGGCGCAAATCGTCGAGGCGCTCACCGGCGGTCGCTCCAAGGCCAACAACTCGATGGTCGCCAGCGGCAGCCATTACCACAGTGCCGTCGAAGACCAGGGCTTCACCTTCGACCCGGCCAAGACTGCGCAACTGCTGCGCGAAGCTGGCTACAAGGGCGAGCCGATCAAGCTGATCGTCAACAAACGCTACGCGGCGATCTTCGACATGGGCGTGTTCGTGCAGGCCATGGCCAAGGCCAGCGGCATCAACCTGGAGCTGGAAACCCTGGAGTGGGGCACGCAGTTGGAGCGCTACCAGAGCGGCAACTACCAGATGATGGCGTTCCCGTATTCCGAGCGCCTCGACCCGGCCTTGAGTTTCGACTCGATGACCGGCGACAAGGACAAGGAATCACGCAAGGTCTGGGACAACCCCCAGGCCCGCGAGTGGCTGCGTGAAGCCCAGCGCGAAGGTGACATCAGCAAGCGCCAGGCGCTGTTCGATCAACTGCACCAGCAGATGATCAAGGACGTGCCGATGATCCCGATGTACAACGGCAACGCGATTGCCGCCAGCCGTGACTACGTCAAGGGCCTGCGCACCTGGCCGGTGTCCAAGCCGCGCTTGTGGACCGTCAGCGTCCCCGCCGCCGGGAGTAATTGAGGATGTTCCGTTTTATCTCCCAACGCCTGGCGATGTCGGTGCCGACCTTGCTGCTGATCTCGCTGATGGTGTTCGCGATCATCCGCCTGGTGCCCGGTGACCCGGCCCTGCTGATGCTTGGCGACATGGCCGACGCCCACAGCCTGGAGGTGGCGCGTGCGTCGCTGGGGCTGGACCAGCCGCTGCCGGTGCAGTTTGTGATCTGGCTCAAGGCGGTGCTCAGCGGTGACCTTGGGCATTCGATCACCACCAATGAGGCGGTGTTGCCGCTGATCCTGGATCGGTTCCAGATGAGTGCCGGGATTGTCTTGGTGTCGGTGTTGTTGGCGGCCTTGATTGCGGTGCCGGCGGGCTTGCTGTCGGCGTGGAAGCAGGACAGTGCGCTGGACTTCGGCGTGGTGTCGACGGCGACGCTGTTGCTGTCGATCCCCAGTTTCTGGCTTGGCTTGCTGTTGCTGTATGCCTTCGGCATCAAGCTCGGCTGGTTGCCGGTGGTGGGTTATGTGTCGTTCGGCCAATCGCCGTGGCAGGCCTTGAGTTTTATCGTGCTGCCGATTGTCACCCTGACCTTGGTTGAACTGGGTGCGATCACGCGGATGGCACGGGCCAGTGCCATCGAAGTGCTGCGCCTGGAGTACATCACCCATGCCCGCGCCAAGGGCCTGTCGGAGCGGGCGGTGTTGTGGCGCCATGCGTTGCGCAACTCGTTTGCACCGACCTTGACCCTGATCGGCCTGATCCTTGGCAACCTGCTCAGCGGCATCGCTGTGCTGGAAACCGTGTTCACCCTGCCGGGTATCGGCCGCCTGATGGTCGACGCCATCTACGCCCGGGACTACCCGGTGCTGCAAGGCTGCCTGCTGCTGGTGACCTTTGTCTATGTGCTGGTCAACCTGTTGGTGGACCTGCTGTACCCGCTCTTCGACCCCAGGGTTAAGTTATGAATAAGCCACTGCCTGTTGCACCCGAGGTGCTATTGCCCGCACCGGTGCGTGCCCCCAGGGCCTGGCGCGTGCCGCCGTTGAACGCGCTGATCGGTGCGTTCCTGTTGAGCTTGCTGTTGATCATGGCCGCGCTCGGCCTGGTGTGGACGCCCCATGACCCGCTGGCGCTGAACCTGCTGGCACGTTTGCAGGCGCCGACCGCCGCGCACTGGCTGGGCACTGATGAATACGGCCGCGATGTGTTGAGCCGCCTGATGATCGGCGCGCACACCAGCCTGTGGGTGAGTGTGCTGACGGTGAGCATGGCGATCATCGCCGGAACCTTTCTCGGCTTGCTCGCCGGTTTCCTGCGCGGCTGGGTCGACCGTGGCCTGATGATGGTCAATGACGCGTTGCTGGCGTTCCCCGGCATCCTGTTGGCCCTGGGCCTGATGGCGATCATCGGCCCGAGCCTGTATGGCATCGTCTTTGCCCTGAGCCTGGCCTATACGCCGTCGGTGGTGCGGGTGGTGCGCGGCACCGTGCTGTCGCTGCGGGAGAAGGAGTTCGTCGAAGCCTCTCGGGTGATTGGTAACTCGGAGCTGTACACCATGCTGCGTCACATCGCGCCGAACTGCGTCGCGCCGGTGTGCGTGCTGGCCACCAGCATGTTCGGCTGGGCGATCCTTGCCGAGAGTTCGTTGAGTTTCCTCGGCCTGGGCGTACCGCCACCGGCGGCGACCTGGGGCAACATGCTCGCGGCCAGTCGGCCGTACATCGCCACGGCCAGTTGGCTGGGGTTGTTTCCCGGTGTGTGCATCGCCATGGCGTTGCTGGCGTTCAATCTGTGCGGCGACGCCTTGCGTGACCGCCTTGATCCACGGATGAGTAAATGAGCATGACTGACGTATTACTGGCAGTCGATCACCTGAAAATCCGCATCGGCGCCCACGGCCCGCTGGCGGTCAATGACCTGAGCTTCACCATCGCTCCCGGCGAAATCGTCGCCTTGGTGGGCGAGTCCGGCAGCGGCAAGACCATGGCCGCCCGCGCCGCCATAGGCCTGTTGCCGCCACCGCTGGAACACTGCGGCGGCCAGGTGCGCTTCCAGGGCCATGACCTCAACAGCCTCAAGCCCGAGCAACTGCGCGAGCTGCGCGGGGCCAAGATCGGCATGGTGTTCCAGGAACCCATGGTGTCGCTGAATCCGTCCATGAGCATCGGCGAGCAAATGGCCGAGGGCCTGCGCCTGCACACCAAACTGACGGAAGCGCAGATCCGCGAACGCAGCGTGGAGATGCTCGGCCATATCGGCATCAACGACGCCGAACGCTGCCTGAGCGCGTTCCCCCACGAGTTCTCCGGTGGCATGCGCCAGCGCATCATGCTTGCCTCGGTGATGCTGCTGCGCCCGGCGCTGCTGATTGCTGACGAACCCACCACCGCGCTGGATTGCCTGGCGCAATTGGACGTGTTGAAGCTGATGCTCGACCTCACTCGCGAGCAGGGTACGGCGATTCTGTTCATCAGCCATGACCTGTCCCTGGTGGCGCGCTACGCCCATAAGGTGGTGGTGATGCGTGAAGGCCGCGCAGTGGAGCAGGGCACCATCGAACAGATCCTGCTGGCGCCCAAGGCCGACTACACCCGGCAGTTGCTGGAAGCATTGCCGCGTCGCGGGGTACTGGCGGACTTGCCCCAGGCCGACGGCCCGCTGCTGACGGTCAAGGACGTGTGCATCGAGCATCCTGGCCCGCGCAGCCTGTGGGGCCGCACCGCGTTCAAACGCGTGGTGCATTCGGCCAACCTCACCATTGCACCGGGGGAGACCCTGGCGCTGGTGGGCGGCAGCGGTTCGGGCAAGACCACCCTTGGACGCGCCATTGTCGGCCTGAACAAAGCCTGTGCCGGTGCTATCGAGTTTGAAGGAGTGGACATTCTCAAGTCCGGCAACCGCGAACATCGCCTGCAATGCCAGATGATTTTCCAGGACCCGTACTCGTCCCTCGATCCGCGCATGAAAATCGGTGACATCCTCGCCGAACCGTTGCGCCATGTGCCCGACATGAGTGCCGAGCAGAAGCGTGAACGGGTCACCAAGACCTTGCTGGACATCGGTTTGGCCGAGCAGTTTGTCGACCGCTTCCCGCACCAGCTCTCCGGTGGCCAGCGCCAGCGTGTCGCGATTGGCCGCGCACTGGTGCGTCATCCTCGATTGGTGATTGCCGACGAGCCGATTTCGGCGTTGGACATGACCATCCAGAAGCAGATTCTGGAGCTGTTCGAACGCCTGCAGGCGCAATACGGCTTTGCCTGCCTGTTCATCTCCCACGACCTGGCGGCGGTGGAGCGCATCGCTCACCGGGTGGCGGTGATGAGCGAGGGCAGGGTGGTGGAAATGGGCGCCCGCGATGAAATTTTCGACCGCCCGCAACACCCTTACACCCGCAAGTTGCTGGCCGCTGCCAGCCCCTTGGAGAAGCTTGAAAACGGTGGCTACCGCATCCGCCAGGGCCCCGTACCGCTAGCGCTGTAACCCAGGACTGACTTTGCCCGCCGCGCAAATCCCGGATTTGCGCGAACGGCGAAGCCATGCCCGAAGAACAATAAAAACACCCCAAACCCCACACTGCCAGGAGCTAAAAAAATGAAAAAATCCCTGACTCAACTCATCACCGGCGTTGGCGTCGTGAGCAGCGGGATGATCCCGTTCGCCGCCCATGCCGACTTCATCAAGGACAGCAGCGGCACGCTGGAATTGAAGAACTACTACTTCAACCGTGACTACCGTGAAGAGGCCAGCCAATCGGTGCGTGCCGAATGGGCCCAAGGCTTTTTGCTGGGGATCAAGTCGGGCTTTACCGACGGTACCGTGGGCTTTGGCCTGGATGCCATCGGCATGCTTGGCGTGAAACTCGACTCCAGTCCGGACAAATCCGGCACCGGCCTGCTGCAGCGTGACAGCGACAAACGCGCTTCCGACAGCTATTCCAAACTGGGCGTCACCGCCAAGGCCCGCTTGGCCAAGAGCGAGCTGCGCGTGGGTTACCTGGTGCCGGACCTGCCGACCCTGCAACCCAACACCAGCCGCCTGTTTCCGCAATCCTTCAGCGGTACGCAACTGGTATCCAACGACATCAGCAACCTCAAGATCAGCCTCGGCCAACTGGACCAGGCCAAGGACCGCGACTCCACCAACTACGAAGACATGAAGCTGACCACCATCAGCAAGGTCTACAAAAGCACGGCCCTGAGCGACCAGTTCCGTTTTGCCGGCGGTGATTACTCGCTGACGCCCAACACCTTGCTCAGCTACCACTATGCCGAGCTGGACAGCATCTACCACCAGCAATATGGCGGCTTCAAGAACAGCTTTGGCCTGGGGCCGGGCAACCTGAAGACCGACGTGCGCTACTTCAAGGCCGACAAGGACGGTGCGGGCCTGGCCGGTAACGTTGATAACCGCGCCTTGAGTACACGCCTGACCTACCAGTACGGCGGTCACAGCATCGGCGGCGGCTTCCAGCAGCAGTACGGCACCACGCCGTTCACCTACCTTGATGGCTCCATCAGCTACCTGTTCACCGAATACCAGTTCACCAACTTCACCCAGACCAAGGAACGCGCCTGGCATGCGCGCTACGACTACAACTTTGCCGACCTTGGCCTGCCGGGCCTGTTGTTCGGCATCAAATACGCCAAGGGTGATTCGGCTGAAGTGATCGGCTTCAACGGCGAAGGCCGTGAATGGGAGCGCGACCTGGACATCAGCTACGTGGTGCAGACCGGCCCGTTCAAGGGCGTGTCGATGCGCTGGCGCAACGCCCTGGCCAAGGGCAACTTCTACAACGACGTCAACGAAAACCGCGTGCTGCTGGGCTACACCCTGGCGCTCTGGTAACCACAGGTGGGGCGGCCTGGGCTGATCGGTTTTGCAGATCAAGATAGCCCCGGCCGCCCTTACAGGCGATCACCCGGTCTCGTTAGTATTTTCTCAAGTTCCGTCACTCGAATATCGAGACTTCTGCGTTATGAAACTTAATCAACACCCCTTGCTGCAAGCGACACAAGGTACCCACAGGCACGTGGAGAGTGAGCATTACGGTGCAGTGGGTGCCGGTCGGAAAATCTACATCCAGGCGGCATTGCATGCCGATGAAACCCCGGCGATGTTGGTGGCAGCGCATCTGCGCCGGCAACTCGCAGTGTTGGAAAATGCCGGCCGCCTGAACGCGCAGATCGTGCTGGTGGCGGTCGCAAACCCGGCCGGCCTGGGCCAATACATCCTGGGTGCGCCCAGTGGCCGTTTTGAACTGGGCAGCGGGCGCAACTACAACCGTGGATTCCCGGTGCCTTATCAGGCCATCGCCGAAAAAATCGAGTTCCGGCTCGGCCAGGACATCGACGCCAACCGCGCGCTGATCCGCCAGGCCTGGGGTGAGTGCCTGCGCGCCGCTCAGCCGATGGATGAGTACCAGTCGCTGCAACAGACGCTGATGCTGCTGGCCCACGATGCCGACATCGTGCTCGACCTGCATTGCTCCCGCGAAGCCGCAATGCACCTCTACACCGGCGAGGCGGTGTGGCCGACCATCGAGCCGCTGGCCCGTTACATCGGTGCCGAGGCGACCTTGTTGGCGACCGACTCCCAGGCCAATTCCTTCGACGAAGCGCTGTACCTGCTGTGGGTCAACCTGCGCGAGCGTTTTGGCGCGCGTTTCCCGATCCCGGACAGCAGCATCGCAGTGACGGTCGAGCACCGTGGCCAGCGTGATGTGTCTTACGAGCTGGCGGACCATGACGCCACCGCGATCATCGATTACCTGACTCACCTGGGTGCCATCGAAGGCACGCCACGCCCGCTACCAGCGCTGCGCAGCCCAGCCACGCCGCTGGCGGGCAGCGAGCAGTTCTACGCACCGAGTGCCGGGGTGCTGGTGCACCGTGCGGCGGTGGGCAGCCGGATCGAAGCAGGGCAGGCGCTGTTCGATATCGTCGACCCCCACAGCGGCAAGACCGTCACGGTCAACAGTCACAACACCGGTGTGCTGTACATGCGCCGTGATGTGCGGTTTGTGAAACCGGGGGACCCGCTGGGTCGCGTCTCCGGGGCTACACCGATTCGCAGCGGCAAGCTGCTCAGCGCTTGATCAGATATCTACTAGGCAGGACTCTCCATGCACTCCAACCCGGCAATCACCCTCGAAAACCAATTCTGCGCCCATAACTATTCGCCACTGCCGGTGGTCATCGTCAAGGGCGAGGGCGTCTGGGCCATTGGCGATGACGGCAAGCGCTATCTGGACATGATGTCGGCCTATTCCGCCGTCAGCCACGGCCATGTGCACCCGCGCATCCGCGCCGCCGCCGTGGCGCAGATCGACAAGATCAGCGTGGTGTCGCGCGCGTTCTACAGTGAGCCGCTGGGCAATTTCCTCAAGGCGCTGTGCCGCCTCAGCGGCTTCGATTCCGCGCTGCCGATGAACAGTGGTGCCGAAGCGGTGGAAACCGCGATCAAGGCGGCGCGCCGCTGGGGTTATCGGGTCAAGGGCATCGCTGCAAACCAGGCGAAGATCGTGGTCGCCGACAACAACTTTCACGGGCGCACCTCGACCATCGTTGGCTTCTCGTCCGAACCGGACTACAAGGCCGACTTCGGGCCGTTCTGCAACGGTTTCACCGAGGCACGCTTTGGCGATATCGAGAGTTTCCGCCAGGCGATCACCGCCGACACTTGCGCGGTATTGATCGAACCCATCCAGGGCGAAGCCGGTATTCGCGTGCCACCGGCCGGGTTTCTGCGCGAGCTGCGAAAACTGTGCGACGCGACCAATACCTTGCTGATCCTCGATGAGATCCAGTCGGGCCTGGGCCGTACCGGCAAGTGGTTTGCCTTCCAGCATGAAGGCATTCGCCCGGATGCGCTGATCCTCGGTAAAGCGCTGGGCGGCGGGATCATGCCGGTGTCGGCGTTTTTGGCGGATCACTCGATCATGGACCTGTTCGATGCCGGCAGCCACGGCTCGACCTTTGGTGGCAATCCGTTGGCCGCCGCCATCGGCCTTGAAGCCCTGAACGTGCTCGAGGACGAAGGTTTGATCGACAACAGCGCGCAGCTCGGCCATTACCTGGTGGAACGTCTCAAGGCGATGAATTCCCCTGCGATCCAGGAGATTCGCGGGCGTGGGCTGTGGGTCGGCGTGGAGCTGGACCGCGACGCACGCCCCATCTGCGAAGCCCTGCTCGCCGAAGGTCTGCTGACCAAGGAAACCCACGAAAACGTGCTGCGCATCGCGCCGCCGTTGTCCATCACCCGCGACGAATTGGAGTGGGGCCTGGTCCGTATCGAACGGGTTTTTGCGCAGCTATGAGCGACTTTCTCAACCATTTGCACATCGACGGGCAACGTTACGCCTATATCGACCTGTATAAGCTGCTGACGCCAGCGCAATTGCACCGGCTGCCGTATTCGCTGCGCATCCTGCTGGAAAACATCGCCCGTTGTGCCCCGGCCTCATTGCCTGCCGTGCTTTCGCGCGCCACCGGAAACGGGCCTGATTGCGAGGTGCCATTCCAGCCCAACCGCCTGATGTTCCACGACACCACGTGCTTGCCGGCCCTGGCGGACTTTGCCGGGATGCGCGATGTGGTGGCGGAGCTCGGCGGTGACCCTATGGCGGTGAACCCGGCGATTCCGGCGGTGCTGACCATCGACCATTCGGTGATTGTCGAGCACTACGCCGAAGCGGGTGCGGTAGAGGCCAACCTGGACATCGACTTTCGCCGCAACAGCGAGCGCTACCGTTTTATCAAGTGGGCCCAGGCCAGTCTGGACAACTTCAACGTGATTCCGCCGGGCACGGGGATCATCCACCAGATGAACATGGAGTCCGTCGCACAGGTCGTTTGGGAGAGCACTGCGTCCGACGGCGGCGTGCTGCTGCACCCGGACTGCATGGTCGCCACCGACAGCCACACGCCGATGATCAATGCCATCGGAGTGTTGGGCTGGGGTGTGGGTGGGTTGGAAGGGCAGGCGGCGATGCTGGGCGAGCCGGTGCCGATTCCGTTCCCGCAGGTGGTGGGAATTCGCGTGAGCAATGCCTTGCGTCCCGGCGTAACGGCGACGGACTTGGCGCTGACCGTGACCGAGTTGCTGCGTCGGCGCAGCATGGTCGGCAAGTTTGTCGAGTTCACGGGGCCGGGGTTGGCGTCCTTGAGTTGGGCGGCGCGAGGCACGGTGGCGAACATGGCGCCGGAGTATGGCGCGACGGTGGTGTTTTTCCCGTTTGACGACGAGACCTTGTCTTACCTTGAGTTGAGCGCGCGGCCGAAGCCGTTGTTGGCCAAGGTCACGGCCTATATGGCGGCGCAGTCGTTGTGGCGCCAAGAAGGGGAGCCCGAGCCGCAGTTCGATGAATTGATCGAGCTGGACCTGGCGCAGGTGGAACCGAGCGTGGCCGGGCCGCATCAGCCCCATCAGCGTCAGTCGCTGGCGGCGGCCGGTGCCTCGTTTCACCAGCACGTGAAGGGCGAGGCCGGTCAGCAGTTTTTCGCACCATCGTTTGATGCGCCGCTGACCCATGGTGCGGTGGTGATGTCAGCGATCACCAGTTGCACCAACACCGCCAACCCGGCGCAGATGATCCAGGCCGGGTTGCTGGCGCGCAATGCGCGGGCACGTGGCGTGGGGCGCAGGCCGTGGGTGAAGACCTCGCTGTCGCCGGGCTCACGGGTAGTGGCGGACTACTTGGAAGCGGCAGGCTTGCTGGAGGATTTTGCCGCGCTGGGTTTTGACTTGGCGGGCTTTGGTTGCATGACTTGTATTGGTAACTCCGGCAGCCTCGAAGCGCATGTGGAGGCCTTCGCCGAGCAGGGGCTAAAGGGCGTGGTGGTGCTGTCGGGCAATCGCAATTTCGAGGGACGGGTCAACCCCAAAGTCCCGGCCGGTTACCTGGCATCGCCCGCGCTGTGCGTGGCCTATGCGATTGCCGGGAGCATCGACATCGACCTGTCCAGTCAACCGCTGGCGCTGGATGCCCAGGGCCGGCCGGTGTACCTGCATGAGCTGATGCCCAGCGATGCCGAAGTGTCCGCGCAAGTCGCCGAAGTAGTGCGCCCGGCGCTGTTCCAGCAACGCAGTGAGCTGCTCTGGCAGGGCACGCATCACTGGCAGGCACTGGAGGCCGAAGGCAGCGTGCAGTTTGCCTGGCATCCCGGCTCTACCTATCTACGCCGCCCGCAGTACCTGGCGGACGTACAGCCGTTGCCGGTGCCGCGTCTTTCGGTACGTAACGCCAAGGCCTTGGTGGTGTTGGGCGACAACGTCACCACCGACCATATCTCCCCGGCGGGCACCATCCCGGCGCAGAGCCTGGCCGGTGCCTGGCTGCGTGAAAGGGGCGAGGCCGAGGCGGATTTCAACCAGTACTCGACCCGGCGCAGCAACCACGAGGTGATGGTGCGTGGCGCCTTTACCAACCCGCGCCTGAACAACCTGTTGGACCCAACGCAAGCGCCGCGCCAAGGCGTGTGGGCGTGGGACGCCGACCACACGGAGTATCAGCCGCTGTATCTGGCTGCGCAAAGCTACGTGGGTACGCCTACTGTGCTGTTTGCCGGGATCAACTACGGCGCTGGCTCCAGCCGCGATTGGGCGGCCAAGGTCCTCAGTCTGCTGGGCATCAAGGCGGTGGTGGCGCGCAGCATCGAGCGCATTCATCGCAGCAACCTGATCGGCATGGGGGTGTTGCCGTTGGTATTCAACGATGGGGGAACCGTGCAGGACTTGGCACTCGACGGCAGCGAGCGGCTGACTTTCCTCGGCCTGGATAACCTGCAGGTGGGCGCAAACCCGATTACGCTGCAGATCGATCGCGTCGACGGTGGTCTCACCCAATGCAGTCTGGTGTTGCGCCTCGACTCGCTGCAAGAGCTTGGTTACCTTGTGCACGGCGGCGTGCTGCCGTTTGTGATCCGCAAGACCGTGCAACGGACCCGCCAAGGAGCGCTTGATGATTGACACCCGCGTACTGCAACAATTGGCCCCCGATGGCGTGCTGCGCGCCGCCATCAACTTCGGCAACCCGGTGCTGGCGCAACGTGGTACGAACGGAGAGCCCCAGGGTGTTTCCGTGGCGCTGGCCAAGGCGCTGGCTGCAGAGCTGGGTGTCGAATTGGAGCTCATCACGTTTGAGGCGGCGGGTAAGGTATTCGCGGCCTTGGCCGAGGACGTCTGGCGCGTGGCGTTCCTGGCTATCGAGCCGGTGCGTGAAAAGGAAATCGCCTTCAGCGCGCCGTATGTGGCGATCAAGGGCACGTATCTGGTGGCAGCGGACTCACCTTTTACGCACGTCGCGCAACTGGATGCGCCGGGCCGGCGCATCGCCGTCGGCCAGGGTGCGGCCTACGATCTGTACTTGAGCCGAACGGTCGAGCATGCCGAATTGGTACGCGCGCCGACCTCGGCCGCAGCGGTGGATTGGTTTATCGAACAAGGCCTGGATGCGGCGGCAGGGGTGCGGGACTTCCTGCAAACCCAGATCACCGCGCAAAGGCGTTTGGTGCAGGACGATTTCATGACCATCCGCCAAGCCATGGCCGTACCGGTGGCGCACGCAGCCGCTGCCGCGTTCGTCAGGTCCTTTGTCGAACGGCAGAAAGAGAATGGTGGGGTGAAGCGAGGTCTGTTGGCCAGTGGCCAAAGCGCTGAACTTGCCGCAGGTTGATCATGAGGGATGGCGCATAAGCGGAGGGATGTGGATACTGCCCGATTGATCAAAACGCACGAGGAGAGCAGATGAGCAGCGTACGCTGGGGCATGATCGGCTGTGGCAGTGTCACTGAACTGAAGAGTGGACCGGCTTTCTACAAAGCGCCAGGTTCTGCGCTGGTGGCCGTGATGGGGCGCCGCGAAGAAGCCGTGCGTGATTATGCGGCACGCCATGGTATTGCACGCTTCTACACCGACGCCCAGGCACTGATCAACGACCCTGAAGTGGATGCCGTCTACATTGCCACGCCGCCCGACAGTCACCTCGAATACAGCCTGATGGTGGCGGCGGCCGGCAAGCATTGCTGCGTCGAGAAACCGATGTCGCTGAATGCCGAGCAGAGCGCCTTGATGCAGCGCACGTTCGAACGTGCCGGGTTGCATCTGTTTGTTTCCTATTACCGCCGTTCGCTGCCGCGCTTCCAGCAAGTGCGCGACTGGCTGCGAGATGGGCGTATCGGTGAGCTGCGCCACCTGACCTGGACCCTGTGCAAGCCACCGGCTGCCCACGACGCCAATGCCGCCAACTGGCGGACCGACCCGAGCGTTGCCGGGGGCGGTTATTTTGCCGACCTGGCGAGCCATGGCTTTGACCTGTTCCAGTACCTGGCCGGCGATATCATCGAAGTGTCCGGTTACACCTCGCGCCAGGAAGGCCGTTACGCGGCGGAAGATGCCGTGACGGCCAGCTGGCGCTTCGCGTCCGGCGCGCTGGGCATGGGCTGCTGGAACTTTGTGGCGGACCGTCGTGAAGACCGGGTGGAACTGATCGGCAGCCGTGGGCGTATCCAGTTCTCGGTCTTTGAGGACCAGCCCCTGCACCTTGAAGGCGAGACGCAGGAGGTGCTGGAAGTGCCGTGCCACGCGCATATCCAGTGGCATCACGTATTGGCGATGAACGCGCATATTCGCGGCGAAGCCGAGCATCCGTCGTTGGCCATCGAGGCGCTTAAGACCGATCGGATCCTGGACAAGGTGCTACAACGTAACCCCCATCACCCCGGCTAGGCACGATAGGGTTTTCTTTTTCCAAGGAATAGACGGGACGGATGAAATACTGGATAGCGGTGTGGCTGGTCCTGGCCACCAGTGCAATGGCGGCCCCGCGTAGCCAAGGCACGCCGGGGGAGTTTGATTTTTATGTGTTGTCGTTGTCGTGGTCGCCGACCTTTTGCCTGACGCACCCGGACAACGAACAGTGTTCAGGCAAGGGCTACGGGTTTGTGTTGCACGGCTTGTGGCCGCAGTACGCGCCGGGAGGGTGGCCGGCGTCGTGCTCGCCGCAGACACAGTTGAGCCGTGAAGAAATCGAGAAAGGTGCGGCATTGTTCCCGACCCGTTCGTTGCTCAGGCACGAATGGGCCAAGCATGGCACCTGCAGCGGCCTGGAGCCGTTGGCCTATTTGCAAAAGACCGATGAGGCGCTGGGCGTGGTGAGCATTCCGCAGCAATTGCAACCGTTCAATACGCCGCCCGCATTGCAGGCCCGTGAGATCGAGGCGCTGTTTCGTGAGAGCAACCCGCGCATGGGCAACCATGGGCTGGCGGTGATCTGCAAAGGCAAGGTGTTCTCGGAAGTACGGGTGTGCCTGAGCAAGGACCTGGCGTTTACCGGCTGCCCGCGCAGTGTGAAAACCCAGTGCCGCGACGGTGATATCCGCATCCCCACCCAGCGCTAAAGCAGCATCGCCAGGCGATAGCGCTCATCAAAATCTTCGGCCAATTGCGCCAAGGTGACTTGGCCCAGGCGCTCCAGCAGCAGCGCCTGGGCTTGCTCGAAGGCCTGCGTCAGCGCGGCGTTCACCGCTTGTTCCACCAGGCATTGCGGGTGGTCGGTGGACAAACCGATAGCAAATATCGAGGGTGTACCCAGGGCGTTGTGAATCTCCAGCAGGGTGATTTCACTCAACGGCTTGCCCAGGCTCCAGCCACCTTGATGGCCCTTTTCCGAACGGACGTAACCCTTTTCCTTGAGCAGCCCGAGCGTGCGCCGTACCACCACCGGGTTGGTGCCGAGCATCTGCGCGATGGTCTCCGAGGTGGCGCGTTCTTCATGGCGACCCATATGGATCAGCACGTGGAGCATTCGCGAAAGGCGGGTGTCATTTCTCATCAAGGGGCCTCGGTTCATTCAAGTCGAAAGTATCGTTCGTAACCCTAAAAGTTGCGAGATGCTTGACGAGCTATTTTTACGTAACTTATGGTGTGTCGTGAAAGCCCTCGGATAACCTAGGGCACACAACATGGGGTCATTTTCATGATGTACGACGTGATTATCGTGGGTGGCAGCTACGCGGGCCTGTCTGCCGGCCTGCAACTGGCGCGGGCGCGGCGCCAGGTACTGGTGATCGACTCGGGGCAGAGGCGCAATCGCTTTGCGGCCACCTCCCACGGTTTTCTCGGCCAGGACGGCCAGGCGCCGGAGATGATCGCTGCCGAAGGGCGCAGCCAATTGATGGAGTACCCGACGGTCACGTGGGTGCAGGACCGCGTGGTTCAGGCCGAAGGTTGCAGCGTTCGCACCGAATACAACGGTGCGTTCCAGGCCAAGCGCCTGATCCTCGCCACCGGCGTTGTCGACGAGTTGCCCACTATCGAAGGCCTGCAAGAACGTTGGGGCAAGCACGTATTCCACTGCCCGTACTGCCACGGCTATGAGCTGGATCAAGGGCGCATCGGCGTTCTCGCCACCTCACCGCTGGCCATGCACCATGCGCTGATGTTGCCGGACTGGGGCACCACTACGCTGTTCACCAATGGCGTGTTTACCCCGGATGCCGAGCAACAAGCGCAGTTGGATCGACGTGGGGTCAGCGTGGAAAACGCGGCGGTACGGCGTATCAGCGGTGAGCGCGCCGACCTCGAACTGGACGATGGTCGAGTCTTCAACCTCGACGGCATCTTCACGATGTCCCGCACCCGCATCAGCCCCTTGGCCGAGCAGCTGGGTTGCGAATTGGCCGACGGCCCCACTGGCCCTTACCTGCACGCCAACGACATGCGCCAGACCTCCGTGCCTGGCGTGTTTGCCTGTGGTGATACGTCGCTGGCCGCCGGTTCCGTCGCGCTGGCCGTGGCCGAAGGCGTGCGCGCCGGGGTGGGCGCGCACTTTTCGTTGATCAATGGTTGAGGTAGACCGGGCTGTCGGTGGACAACGAGGCTTTGACCCCGTGGGTCATGTCGGTGATCAGCACCTCTTCACGCTCGTCGCTCAAGGCCTGCAAGGTGAGGGCGACCACTTCCTGGGGCGTACTTTTCGGGGCTTGCACATCGGCCACCATGTCGGTGTCGATGTAGGCCGGGTGCACGCCGATCACCAGGGTGTTCTGCTCACGCAACTCGCCGCGCAGGCCGTTGGTCAGGCCCCACTGGGCGGACTTGGAGGCGCTGTAGCCACCGGCGCCCGGAGGGCTCAGCCAGCTCAGAACCGACAGCACATTGATCAACGCACCGCCGCCTTGCTTGGCCAGGATCGGCGCAAAGGCACGGCTGACGCGCAGGGTGCCGAAGGTGTTGACGTCGAAGTGCTGTTGCAGGTTCTCGACGCTGTCCTCCGCCAACAATGAGCCGTACTTCAGGAACCCCGCGTTGTTGATCACGATATCCACGTCCGTGCACTGCTCGGCGGCGCGTTGCACGCTGGCCTGATCGGTGATGTCCAGGGCAATCGGCGTGCTGCCGGGGATGTTGACGCTGCTGGGGTCGCGCGCACCGGCGTAGACCTTGGCCGCGCCGCCTTCGAGCAAGGCAATGACGAACGCTTTGCCCAGGCCGCGATTGGCACCGGTAACCACTACCACTTTTCCACGAATATCCATGATCAGCTCCAGGTTACAAATTAGGTTTAATGATGAAACTGTTTTTATCCTGTGCCTGTTGGTCCTATAATGCAACCTAATTTTACAGCTGCCTGGAGGGCCGACGATGAAACGCAAATGCCTGGAAGGCGATTGCTGCCCAGTGGCGCGCGCCCTGGACGTGGTGGGTGACTGGTGGACGCTGTTGATCATCCGCGATGCATTCGCCGGGGTGACTCGCTTCGGAGATTTCCAGAAGCACCTGGGCGTGGCGAAAAACATCCTTGCCACCCGCCTGAAGGACATGGTCGAGCAAGGCTTGCTGCAAACCAGCGAAGTCGGCGCGCGCAGCGAATACCAGCTCACCGACAAGGGCCGCGCATTGATGCCGGTGTTGGTGACACTGGCGCAGTGGGGCCAAGCCTTCACCGAGCCTGAACATGTCGGCACCCAGGTACTCGATGCACGCTCGCTCAAGCCGCTGCGCAACGTCGAGATCCTCGCCGAGGACGGGCGGGTGTTGGGTATTGACGATATTGTCACTCAAGCGCCACTGGCTTGATCCGGCGCAGGCGCTAGACTCTAAGCACCGTCTCCCATTGGAAGGGACATCGCTTGAGCGCCGATTTCGAGAGCAAGACCACGTTCCAGGGGTTGACCTTCAAGCTGTACCGAGGAGAGGGCGCCGCACTGCTGGCGTTCGACCTGGCGCAGGACCTGGCCACCCCTGACTTTGTCGGCTTCAGCATCGAAGTGCGCTACCCCGGGGCCACCCATTGGGGCGTGCTGCACAACCGCCTGCACTTCGATTACCCACCCACGCCCGAACGGCCGCGGACTTTTCCGTCCACCGAGGCGCCCTTCCAGAAATTCCGCTGGCTCCACGTACCCAGTGAGATCCTGCCAGGCTTTTTCCGCTACCGCGTCACCGCCTGCTACATGGGGGCTGACGGCACGCTGAGCAAGGGTGTCGGGGTGGAAGGGCAGGTGAGCCTCGAAGCGCAGACCATCAGCCAATTCGTCAATATCGGTTTTACCCGAGGCTTTGCGTCCTCCCAGGCCTACGGCGACCGTTTCGACAATGAAACACGTATCCTGCCACCGGCCCGTTCCGCCCCCAGTGCCTACCTGGAGCTGGACATGGCGCCTTTCGAGCGCAACTACCAATGGTTGGGTTTTGAGGCTCGGCTGTTGATTCTGCAGGTGCTGGACCAGGTGGCGAACGACCCGGAGTTGACCCTCGACGCACTGATCTACGAAAGCAAGGAGCCGGACATCCTGCGCCGCCTGGAGCAACTCGGCCCGCGCCTGCGTGCAATCATCGATGACCATGGCGACCAGGGCGCCGCCGACAGCTGCGAGAGCATCAGCGCCGCTCGCTTGAGTACTGCCGGGGCGCAGATCAAGCGCCTGCATTTCTCCAGTCAGCAGCACAACAAAGTGTTGATTGTGCGCCGCGCCGGCAAGGCGATCCGGGTGCTCGGTGGTTCCACCAACTTTGCTTTGCGCGGCTTGTATATCCAGGCCAATAACGTGCTGTTGTTTGACGACGAAACGGTCGCGGGCAAGTTCGCCGAAGTCTTCGACGCTTATTGGACCTCACCCACGACGTTCCGCAAGCACCCACTCTCGCAACAGTGGTGGGTGGTGCGCGACGAGCCGGGCTCCAAGGTATCGCTGTGTTTTGCGCCGCATGCCGACAGCGCGTTGTCCCTCGACCCCATCGCCACCAGCATCGAAAACGCCACCAGTTCGGTGCTGTATTCCATAGTGTTCCTGAGCCTGATCAACGGCAAAGTGCGCACAGCACTGGACGAGCTGATGCAGCGCGCACTGTTCTCCTACGGCGTGGCCCAGCGCACCGGCAAACTGGCCGTGCGCAAGCCGGACGGTTCGGTGGGGCTGTTGCCGTTCGCCTACCTGGCGAGCAACGCCCCGGCGCCGTTCAAGTCGGAGTGGTCGGGCAATGCGGGGAACATGGTGCACAACAAGTTTGTGGTCACGGACTTCAATGGCGCCAACCCCACGGTGTACACCGGTTCATCCAACCTGGCCGGCGGTGGAGAGAAGAACAACGGCGACCACCTGATCCGCATCGAAGACCGCAAGATCGCCGTGGTGTATGCCATCGAGGCGTTGCGCCTGTTCGACCATTTCCACTTTCGCGTCAATGCCAGCCAGCCTGGCGCGCTGCAAACCCTGCGTCTGGCCAAACCTCCGGCTGCGGGTGAGAAAACCTGGTTTGACGCCTACTATCGCCCCGGCCATGTGAAGGCGCGGGACCGCGAACTGTTCGTCAAATAGGCCCCGGCTGGCCGTCCACCAACTGTTGGAACAACGGCGTCAGCAGGTCGATCAACACCTGCGGATCGGCCTTGGCCAATGCCGACAGTTCCAGCATCTGGCGCATCACCTGGAAGCCCGACACCAGCGCCATCACCAGCGCTGCGCGCTCTTCGTGATGGGCGCCCTTGAGCGCGGCGGCCATGGTCGCCTGATGGCCCTTTTCCACTTGCTCGCGGCCGATGATCGCCGCGCGTTTGCTGGACGCCGAGTGCAGCATGATCAGGAAACCTTCCAGCGGCGTGCTGCCGGCTTCGGTGATGCTGACCAGTGCGGTAGCCATCGTGCGGCCGAGGTTTTCCGAGCTGAGATTGTTCTCGGTGAGGATGATCGGACTGGCCATGGTGTCGGCGATCACTTCGGCAAACAGCTGCTCCTTGGAGCCGAAGTAGCGGTTGACCAGCATTGCCGTCACGCCCGCGCCAGCGGCGATTTCGCGCACCCCGGCACCGTCATAGCCCGACTGGGCAAACGCCTTGCGTGCGGACAACAAAATGGCTTCGCGGGTGACGGCGGCATTGCGCCGGCGTGGAATGGGGTTGGGCATTGGCATCCTGACGTGGCTGGAAACTGTGGGCGCACACACGGTGCGCGCCGACAGGGTACAGGGTCTATTTGCTGTCGAGGAAGCCCAGCAGTGCGGCATTGAACAACGCCGGGTCTTGCAGGAAGGCAAAGTGACTGGTGTTCGGCAGGATCAGCAGGCCAGCACCGGGGATGGTTGCGGCCATGTACTCGGTGTGTTCGCGCTTGATCGCTTCGTCATGGTCGCCGTCGGCAATCAGGATCGGCGTCTTGATGCTTTGCAGTTGCGCGTCAGTCCAGTTCGGTTGGCTGGCCCACATATGGCTGATTTGCTCGACGAACGCGTCGTACTCTTTTGGCGTCGGCGACAGCTTGGCGTACTCCTTGCCCGCGCGTTCGATGAAGGCGGCGAAGGTCGGGTTTTTCTCCACACCGTCTTTTACGCCGGCGGTCTGGGTGTTGGCGGCGAAGGCGAACACTTTGCCGATACGGTCCGGATGACGCAGGGCCAGGTCGATGCCGATGATCGCGCCGTCGCTCCAGCCGACGATGTCGGCGCGCGGGATTTTCAGGTGGTCGAGCACGGCCACCACGTCGTCGGCCATCAGGTCGTAACCGTAGGGTTTTTCATCCCGCGAACTGCGCCCGTGGCCACGGCTGTCGATGCTGATCACCGTGTGTTTGGCCGACAGCGCCTTGACCTGGTTGCCCCAATAGTCGGAGTTGGACAGGCCGCCGTGCAGCAGCACCACCGGCGAGCCGTGGCCGGTGCGGGTGTAGTAGACCTTGATGCCGTTGACGGCAGCGTAGCCGGTCTTGGCGCCGGCCACGGCGGCGGGCGTTGGCGGCAGGGTTTCCCAGCGTTCAGCGGCTTGAGTAGCGGAAAAAGACAGCATCAGGCAGGCAGCTGCCAGCAGGTGACGTGACATAGCGGTTCCTTGTTTGCGATGAGTAGGGGCTGAACTCTAGCACCGGCGCCGGCACCGGAAATACGCATTTTTGCCTATTAAAACCGACCGTTTGAAAGAAAAAAATGCAGTTATATCAATGGAATAAAAGCGTCTAAACGACCTTGTGGGCGATCAGGCTATTGGCACAATCGATCAGCGTCTCGCTGCTGGGGCGCGGCTGCCAGCCCAGCATCACGCGGGCTTTTTCTGCGGTGTGGCGGTGTTGGCGGCCAAGGTTGGGGGTGAGGCCGCGCAGCAGCGGATCGAAACGTGCCAGCAGGCGCAGCAGCCAATCCGGGATGTTACGGCTGGGCACCTTGTTGGCGGCGTCGCCCAGGTGGTCGCGCAGTATCTGGGAAATTTCTGCCATCCACAGGAACTGCCCAACCCCCAACAGCCGCTGTCCGGCGGCGGCCGATGCGGTCATGGCGCGGATATGCAGGGCGGCGAGATCGCGTACATCCACCACTTCGAAGCCCAGGCGCGGGTTGCCTTTGGCGCGACCTTGCAACAGGCGGGCGATGACTTGCACGGACCCGAGGGTGTCGGCGCTCATGATCGGGCCGAACACCGCACCGGGGAGCACGGTGGTCAGTGTGGTCGGGCCGGTTTGTTTGTGCATGAAGTCCCACGCGGCACGCTCGGCCTGGCGCTTGGCGTGGCGATACGGGGTCACGTGGGTTTCATTGGGGTCGAACCACACGGACTCGTCGCTGAGGCTGTCGGGACTCTGCAAGGGTGGGGTGGCGACGGTGGCGGCGCTGGTCATGACCACCCGGCGAACACCCGCGTGGGTTGCTGCACGCAGGACACGCAAGGTCCCGTCCCGCGCCGGGGCAACCATGTCCTCCAGGTGTTGTGGCGCATCCAGGCCCAGGGGCGAGGCGACGTGCAGCACGTAGTCGCAACCGGCCATGGCCGCGCTCCACCCTTCATCGCGAGTCAGGTCGGCGGCAAAACAGGTGAGTCGGGTGTGATCGATACCCTGGCCGCTCAAGGCGGCGCGCAGGGCCGGTTCCTTGGCCAGGCTGCGCAAGCTGGTGCGCACGTCATAACCCTGTTGCAACAGGCCTGCCAGGCACCAACCGGCGATGTAGCCCGTGCCTCCGGTGACCAGAACCGTTTCCGCCATGACCTTTCTCCCGCCTGTGTGAATGAATTCAGGCTGACTTTAGGGCTGAAATCGCTATAAGTCTACAGCTGTATACAAAATTCTCCGAAGAGGGGCATTTTGTTCAATACCCCGATCCTTTTGCTCTTTACCGTAACGTCATCGTCACTCGCTCGAATAAAAGGGAACTGCAATGAGCTTGATCATTTCCATGGCCGCCTTCGCGTTGGCCACTTCCATCACGCCCGGACCGGTGAATGTGGTGGCGCTGAGTTCGGGGGCGCGTTTCGGGTTTGTCGCCAGCCAGAAACATGTGGTTGGCGCTGCTGTGGGGTTCACCTTGTTGCTGGTGCTGATTGGCCTGGGCCTGCATGAGGTACTGGTGCGCTGGCCGATCCTGACCCAACTGATCCAGTGGGGCGGAGTGGCCTTCCTGCTGTACATGGCTTGGAAGCTAGCGGTCGACGATGGTCGACTGGATGCCGAGGGCACTGCCACCGCACCGTCGATGCTGTATGGCGCGATCATGCAATGGCTCAACCCCAAGGCGTGGCTTGCCTGTGTGGCGGGGATGGGGCTGTTCGTCGCGGACGGCGACGCCGCGCAAGTCTGGCTGTTTGCGGCGCTTTACCTGGTGATCTGCTACCTGTCGGTGGCCTGCTGGGCCTATGCGGGAACCTTCCTGCGCCGCTACCTGGGCAATCCCCAGGGCGTGCGGGTGTTCAACCGTTCAATGGCCGCGTTGCTGGTGGCCAGTGTGGGTTATTTGCTGATGGCGTGAGCCGGTCGCGGTACTGCCCCGGCGTGGCGGCGAAATGCTGTTTGAAGGTGCGCTGGAAATGCGCCTGGTCGGCGAAGCCTGCGGCCAGGGCTACATCGGCGATCAACTCGCCCTGGCGCAATTGCGTACGGGCAAAATGGATGCGCTGGTTGACCAGGAACGCATGGGGCGTGAGGCCGTAATACTGCTTGAAGGCCCGGATCAGGTAGGACGGTGACAGCTCGGCCGCACCGCAGATATCTTCGAGTTTCAGCGCCTGGGTGCAGTGCTCTCGGATGTACTCGGCGGCCCGCTCCAGCCTTTGGTTGACCTCGCGCAGCGGGGTATGGGAGGGGTTGAGTCGCTGCTGTACTTCGCTGAAGTAGCTCACCAAAGCGCTTTGTTTTTTCAGGTGCTCGGCCTGTTCATCCACCAATATCCGGTACAACGCCAGCAGGCCCTGGTACAGCACCGGGTCCTGGGTGTAAGGCGTGTTGAAGGGCCGGTAGCCCTGGTCAGCACTGAAGCCCAACTGATGCTGCAAATCCGTCAGCCAGGGCGTGTCGAGGTACACCATCTGATAGGACCACGGCTCATTGGCGATGGGATTGCACGCGTGCACGTCGCCGGGGTTCATCAACACCACGGTGCCGGCGCTGATCTCAAAGGTGTCGACGCCATAGTGGTAGTAGCTGCGGCCGGTTGTCACTGCACCAATGGAAAAGTGCTCGTGCGCGTGTCGGGTATAGGTCACCTTGCGCCCATCGTCGATGGTGCGTGCCTCGATGAAGGGCAGGCGCTCGTCGCGCCAGAAGCGCGGCGAGCGTGAAAGATGAGCGCGGTTGTGCATCGACATGGCGGCGGTTGCCTCCCTTGAGCGAGTGCAGGGATCATTACACACACCGCCAGTGCCGTCAGCTCAGAAGTCCCACTTGGTCGCCAGTTGCACGCTACGCGGCTCGCCATAGAAGCCCGTACCGAAGTTACCCAGGCCGGTGTAGTACTTTTTGTCGAACAGGTTCTTCACGTTGAGCGTGGTGCTCAGGTGCTCGTTGAAGCGGTAGCGCGCCATCAAGTCCACCAGGTAGTAGCTGTCCTGGGTGATCCGCGAGTTATGGCCGAAGTTGACGGTGTCGGCCGGATCGGGCTGGAACACATTGCCGAAGAACTCGCTCTGCCAGTTCACGCCGCCGCCCACGGTGACGTTCTGCAGGGCGCCGGGCAGGCGATAGGCGCTGAACAGGCGTACCACTTGCTGCGGCGTGGTGGTTTGCAGCACCGAGCTGTAGACGTAGCCATCATTGGCATCGCGGGTGTGCTGGTAGGTGTAGCCGGCGGAAAGGTTCCAGCCGTCCAGCACTTCACCCGACAGCTCTGCTTCGAAGCCCTTGGTGGTGGCGCCGGCAATAGGGCGGTACACCGAGTCGGTCTCGAAGCCCGAGACATACTCGGCGACGTTGTCCTGCTCGATGCGGAACGCGGCAAAACTGGCGTTCAGGCGGCCCTCGTAGAACGCGGCCTTGATCCCGGCTTCGTAGGTTTCGCCTTCGATCGGGTCGAGCAATTTGCGGTCCGCGTCCTTGCTGGTTTGCGGACGGTAGATTTGCGTGTAGCTGGTGTAGACCGACCAGGTGTCGTTGAGGTCGTAGACAATCCCCGCGTACGGCGTGACCACGCCGCTCTGATGATACGTGGTGCGATTGTCGGTCTTGGTCGGGTCGTAGAAGTCGGTGGTGTCGGTGCCACTGAAATTGCTGACGCGGGTGCCGAGGATCACCGACAGGTCATCGGTGGGTTTCAGGCGCGTGGCCAGGTAGGCGCCGGTCTGGCGTTGCACGATGTCGTTCTGGCCGCTGCGTGGGATATCCGGCTTGGCGTACTCGCCGCGCCAATCGAAGATGCTGCCGCCCACCGCGGGGTAGATCGAGCCATACACTGGTACGTCCTGCTTCGAACGGGTGGCCATGAAGCCCATGATCAACTCGTGCTCGCGACCAAACAGACTGAACGGCCCGCTGAGGTTGACGTCCAGGGTGTTCTGCACCTGATCGCCCTTGTACTTGCCCATGAACATGTACATGTTCTCGCCGCTGACCGGGTCCGGGTTGCCGCCGCTGGCGGAGGCGAGCAGGGTGTCGTGCTGGCTGCGCTTGCGGTCGAGGCTGACCTTGAGCGACCAGTCGTTTGCCAGCTTTTGCTGCACCGAAGCGAAGAGCGTCTGGTTCTGGAAGTCGCGACGGCTCCAGTCGGCCGCCGGGTTGAACGAGCGCGAGAAGTTCGTGCGCGAGCCGTCGCTGAAGTACATCGGGAAACCGGTCCAGCTGGCGCCGCGTGAGCGGGTGTTCTGCTGGTCGATGCCGAAGGTCAACAGCGTGTCGGGCGTAAGGTCCGCCTCAAGGATGCCGTAGGCGATGTCCTTGGTGTTCTGGTAATGGTCCAGGTACGACTGGCGGTCCTGATACACACCGACAAACCGTCCACGCACATTGCCTGATTCGGTCAGCGGGCCGGAGATATCGCCTTCGGTGCGGTAGTTGTCCCAGGAACCGAAGGTCTGGGTCACCGAGGCCTTGAACGCTGCCGTAGGTTTCTTGCGGATCAGGTTGACTGTGGCGGACGGGTCGCCGGAACCGCTCAACAGGCCAGCCGAACCCTTGATGATTTCCAGGTGGTCATACACCGCCATGTCGGTGCTGGTGGTGCCGTAGTCATACACGCCGTCGTAGGTGGAGTTGACGCCGTCGTACTGGAAATTGGTGATTGGCAGGCCACGGCTGGAGAACTCCCAGCGCTCACTGTCGTAGTTCTGCACGCTCACGCCGGGGGCGCGGCGCAGGGTGTCGGCGATGCTGTTGGAGCCTTGGTCATCCATCTGCTGGCGGGTGATCACGGTGACCGATTGCGGGGTCTCGCGCATCGACAGTGGCAGGCCGGTCGCCGAGGCCATGGAGCCAGTGGTGTAGGAGCGGGTGTCTTCGGTGGTGGCGCCGAGGTCCTGGCCGGAGATAGTCGTGGCGCCCAGTTCGAGGGCGCTGGTATTGGCCGGGATCTGTTCCAGCACATAGCCGTTGTTGCCTTGGGGCAGGGCCTGCAAACCGCTGCCCTGCAACAAGCGCTGCAAGCCGGCTGCCGGGGTGTAGCTGCCATTCAGGCCGGGGCTGATCTTGCCGGCGGCGAGGTTGTTGTGGCCGGCGATGTAAATACCGGACTGCTCGGCAAAGCTGTTCAGCACACTGATCAGGGAGCCGGCGGCAATGCGATAGCTGCGGCTGGCTTCCTGGGTCGAGGGCGACTCGGCGGCTTGCAGCGTCGGTGTGCCAAGGCAAAACAGCGAGGTAGCCAGCGCCAATGGGCGCAGCGCGAAGCGAGCAGGTTGCGACATGGATGTTTCCCTTTGGATCAAATCGATCGGCGAAATGAAGCGTCTGCAGGGTTAACCGAACGAGTTTTCAAAAAGGGAACTGGCGGTTGAGGATTGTTTACCGAGGACCGACGGTGACCCACCATGTCATCGGTTTATCGACACGTATCGGCAATGCGGCTTGCAGCAGATTCAGCGCGTGGTCGCTGTCCATCAACGGGAATGAACCCATCACCGGCAAGTGCGCCACGGCCGGGTCGCAGCCCAGGTGGCCGGGGCGATAACGGTTGAGTTCGGCGATCAGTTGGCCAAGCGGCAGGTTGTCCGCCAGCAAAACGCCGCGGCTCCAGGCCTCGCGCGACGGTGAGGCCGGTGCGGTTGGCTGGAAGCCGTTGCGGCTGAATGAGACTTGCTGGCCGGCTTCGATGATGCGCACGGGGTGGTTGGCAGCGGTGACTTGCACCCGGCCTTCGAAGACGTTGAGTTGGGTGTGGTCGTCGCTTTGTACCACGCTGAAACGAGTACCCAGCGCCTGCATACGGCCGTGTGCGGTATCCACCAGGAATGGCCGGCTGGCATCCTTGGCCGTGTCGATCAGCACTTCGCCGAAACGCAGTTGCAGCAAACGTTGAACCCCATCAAAGCGCACATCCAGAGCCGTCAAGGCGTTCAACCACACATGACTGCCATCGGCCAGCAGCGTGTCGTGGGTTTCACCGCTACGGGTGGCATAGTCCGCACTCCAGCCGCCGACCAGTCGGGGCAGGGCGGTTGTGCGCCAAGTGCCCCAGGCCAGTGTCGAACCGACGCCCAGCACCAGCAGCGTCTTGAGAGTTTGACGGCGCGAGGTGCGCAACGCCCGGCTGGCGCCGTGGGCGTGTTCCTGCAACGGGGTAAAACGCTGGCTTACACGCTGCACATAGTGCCAGGCCGCCAAATGCTCGGGGTTCTGCGCGACCCAGGCCTGCCAGTGCAGTTGCTCCAGGGCTCCCCCTTGATCCTGCAGGCGCACGTACCATTGCGCCGCCTGCTCCAGGCTGGCGTGGCTGAGTTTGCCGGGCGTGTTCATTGCACCAGCATGCCGTCGAGTTCCGCTTCCAGGATCGCGCAATGCAACAGGGCCTGAGCCATGTACTTCTTGACCATGCGCTCGCCCACGCCCAACTGCTCGGCAATCTGCTTGTAGGCCAGGCCGTGCAGTTGGGCGAGCAGGAAGGCTTCGCGGACGTTCTTTGGCAGGCGCGCAAGCATGGCGTCCACTTCGTAGAGTGTTTCGACGATGATTGCGCGTTGTTCCGGTGACGGCTGGGTGGCTTGCGGACACAGGGCCAGGCTGTCCAGCCAGGCCTTCTCTAGCTGGCGCCGCCGCCAGAGGTCGATGCACAAGCCACGGGCGATGGTTGCCAGGTACGAGCGCTGGCCCACGTGGTCGGTTTCGACCGGCGGGCGGTTGAGGAGGCGAATAAAGGTGTCGTGGGCCAGGTCGGCGGCATCCCAACGGTCATTCAGCCGACGGCGCAGCAGGCCGAGCAGCCAGCCGTGGTGAGTGCCGTAGAGGTGGGTGAAAGAGGTCGACACGATGTCCATCCAGCGCAAAAGGATTGGCGTAAATAAGAATTGGTCGCGATTAAAGCAAAGGGGGCGCGTGTGCGCAAATGATATTGAATGGCTATTGAAGGGGAGGTGTGCAGTCGATCAAATGTGGGAACGGGCTTGCTCGCGAATGCGTTTTGTCAGTCATAGATGCATCGACTGACACACTGCATTCGCGAGCAAGCCCGCTCCCACATTTCTGATCTACGTACATCAGGCGGGCACGAGGAACGCTGCTTCCAGCAGTTGCCGGGTGTAGGCATGCTGCGGGTCGGCAAAAATCGCCTTGGCATCGCCTTGTTCCACCACCTGCCCATGCTTGACCACCATCAACTGGTGACTCAGCGCCTTCACCACCGCCAGGTCATGGCTGATGAACAGGTAGGTCAGGTTGTACTTGGCCTGCAGGCTACGCAGCAGTTCCACCACTTGGCGTTGCACCGTGCGGTCCAGGGCTGAGGTAGGTTCATCGAGCAGGATCAGGCGCGGCTTGAGCACCAAGGCGCGGGCGATGGCGATGCGTTGGCGCTGGCCGCCGGAGAACTCGTGGGGGTAGCGGTGCCGGGATTCGGGGTCGAGGCCCACTTCCTTGAGCGCCGCGATGATCGCGGCTTCCTGCTCGGCCGGCGTACCCATCTTGTGGATGCGCAGGCCTTCGCCGACGATCTCGCTGACGCACATGCGCGGGCTCAGGCTGCCGAACGGGTCCTGGAACACCACCTGCATTTCCCGGCGCAGCGGGCGTACCTGCTGCTGGGTGAGCTTGTCCAGTTGCTGGCCTTCAAAGCGAATGCCGCCCTTGCTGGCGATCAACCGCAGAATCGCCAGGCCCAAGGTGGATTTGCCCGAGCCGCTTTCACCGACGATGCCCAGGGTCTGCCCCTGGGGCAGGCTGAAGTTGATGCCGTCCACCGCCTTGACGTAATCGACGGTGTTGCGCAAGAAGCCTTTCTTGATCGGGAACCAGACTTTCAGGTCATCGACTTCCAGCAACGGGGGGCCGACTTCGTTGCTGGCCGGTCCGCCGCTGGGCTCCGCCGCGAGCAGTTCCTGGGTGTACGGATGCTGGGGCGACTGGAACAGCGTTTCACAGTCGGCCTGCTCGACGATGCAACCCTTTTGCATCACGCACACGCGATGGGCGATACGCCGCACCAGGTTCAAGTCATGGCTGATCAGCAGCAGGGCCATGCCCAGGCGCGCCTGCAGTTCCTTGAGCAATTCGAGGATCTTCAATTGCACCGTCACATCCAGCGCCGTGGTCGGCTCATCGGCGATCAGCAGCTCCGGCTCATTGGCCAGGGCCATGGCGATCATCACCCGCTGGCGCTGGCCGCCGGACAGCTCATGGGGCAGGGCCTTGAGGCGTTTGTGCGGCTCGGGAATGCCCACCAGATCGAGCAGCTCCAAGGTGCGCTGGGTGGCGACCTTGCCTTGCAGCCCCTTGTGCAGGCCGAGCACTTCGTTGATCTGCTTCTCGATGGAGTGCAGCGGGTTCAACGAGGTCATCGGCTCCTGGAAGATCATCGCAATGCGGTTGCCACGAATATGGCGGATGGTTTTTTCTTTTAGTGTGAGCAGGTCCTGCCCGGCATAGTCGATGGTGCCGGAGGGGTGCCGCGCCAGCGGGTAGGGCAGCAGGCGCAGGATCGAGTGGGCGGTCACCGATTTGCCCGAGCCACTTTCGCCCACCAGGGCAATGGTCTCGCCACGCTTGATGTCGAAGCTGACGTTGTTCACCACGCGGTGGTGATGGTCGCCCGTGACGAACTCGACGGAGAGGTCGCGGATTTCGATCAGATTATCCTGATTCATCTCATTTCCTCGGGTCGAAGGCATCGCGAGCGGACTCGCCGATAAACACCAGCAAACTCAACATGATCGCCAGCACGGCAAAGGCACTCATGCCCAGCCACGGCGCTTGCAGATTGGATTTGCCCTGGGCCACCAGCTCACCCAGGGACGGTGAACCGGCCGGCAAGCCAAAACCGAGGAAGTCCAGGGCGGTGAGGGTGCCGATAGCGCCGGTGAGAATGAACGGCATGAAGGTCATGGTCGACACCATCGCATTGGGCAGGATATGCCGGAACATGATCGCGCCATTCTGCATGCCCAGGGCCCTGGCGGCGCGCACGTATTCCAGGTTTCGCCCGCGCAGGAACTCGGCGCGCACCACGTCCACCAGGCTCATCCACGAAAACAGCAGCATGATGCCCAGCAACCACCAGAAGTTGGGTTGCACGAAACTGGCGAGGATGATCAGCAGGTACAGCACCGGCAACCCGGACCAGATCTCCAGGAAGCGCTGCCCGGCCAAGTCCACCCAACCGCCGTAGAAACCCTGCAAGGCCCCGGCGATCACGCCGATGATCGAACTGAGCACTGTCAGCGTCAGGGCAAACAGCACCGACACACGGAAGCCGTAGATCACTCGTGCCAGCACATCGCGGCCCTGGTCATCGGTGCCCAACAGGTTCACGCTGGAAGGCGGCGCGGGCGCCGGCACTTTCAGGTCGTAATTGATGCTCTGGTAGCTGAACGGAATCGGTGCCCACAAGGTCCAGGCATCCTTGGCCTTGAGCAGTTCCTGGATGTAGGGGCTCTTGTAGTTGGCCTCCAGCGGGAATTCACCGCCAAAGGTGGTCTCCGGGTAGCGCTTGAGCGCCGGGAAATACCAGCCGCCGTCGTAGTGCACAGCCAGCGGCTTGTCGTTGGCGATCAGCTCTGCGCCCAGGCTCAGCACGAACAGGATCAGGAACAGCCACAGCGACCACCAGCCACGCTTGTTTGCCTTGAACCGCTCGAACCGGCGGCGATTGAGGGGGGATAGATTCATCTCAATGCTCCCGGCTGGCAAAGTCGATACGCGGATCGACCAGGGTGTAAGTGAGGTCGCCGATCAGTTTCACGATCAGCCCCAGCAGGGTGAAGATAAACAGGGTGCCGAACACCACCGGGTAGTCGCGGTTGATCGCCGCTTCAAAGCTCATCAGGCCCAGGCCGTCGAGGGAGAAAATCACTTCCACCAGCAAAGAACCGGTGAAGAAAATCCCGATGAAGGCCGAAGGGAAACCGGCGATCACCAGCAACATCGCGTTGCGAAATACATGGCCGTACAGCACGCGGTGGTTGGTCAGGCCCTTGGCCTTGGCGGTGACGACGTACTGCTTGTTGATCTCATCGAGAAAGCTGTTCTTGGTCAGCAGGGTCATGGTGGCGAAGTTGCCGATCACCAGGGCTGTGATGGGCAGCGCCAGGTGCCAGAAGTAATCGAGGATCTTGCCGCCCCAGCTCAGTTCGTCGAAGTTGTTCGACGTAAGCCCGCGCAAGGGGAACCAGTCCAGGTAGCTACCACCGGCAAACACCACGATCAGCAGGATCGCAAACAGGAACGCCGGGATCGCGTAGCCGACGATGATCGCCGAGCTGGTCCACACATCAAAATGGCTGCCGTGTCGCGTGGCCTTGGCGATCCCCAGCGGGATCGACACCAGGTACATGATCAGCGTGCTCCATAACCCGAGGGAAATGGACACCGGCATCTTTTCCTTGATCAAGTCGATGACCTTGGCGTCGCGGAAGAAGCTGTCGCCAAAGTCCAGCTGGGCATAGTTCTTGACCATGATCCACAAGCGTTCCGGCGCCGATTTGTCGAAGCCGTACATCTTCTCGATTTCCTTGATCAGCGCCGGGTCCAGGCCCTGGGCGCCACGGTAGCTGCTGGAACCGGCCACCGACACTTCGGCGCCGCCACCGGCAATGCGGCTGGTGGCGCCTTCAAAACCTTCAAGCTTGGCGATCATCTGCTCCACCGGGCCACCGGGGGCGGCCTGGATGATGACGAAGTTGATCAGCAGGATCCCGAACAACGTGGGGATGATCAGCAACAGGCGGCGAAAGATATAGGCCAGCATTTAATCGCCTCCACTCGCCGGATCGGCGCTGGCGTCTGGTTCTGAGGTGACGGCGGGTTTTACGTCAGGCTTGGCCCACCAGGTGGCGGTGCCAACGTCGTAGCGCGGCGGGACTTTGGGGTGGCCCAGGTGATCCCAGTACGCCACGCGGAAGGTCTTGATGTGCCAGTTCGGGATCACGTAGTAGCCGAACTGCAACACGCGGTCCAGGGCCTTGGCGTGCGCCACCAGGCTTTTGCGCGAATCGGCGTCGATCAGCTCTTCCACCAGCTGGTCGATGGCCGGGTCCTTGAGCCCCATGTAGTTGCGGCTGCCGGGTTTGTCGGCGCTGGAGGACTTCCAGAACTCGCGCTGTTCGTTCCCCGGCGAGGTGGACTGCGGGAAGCTGCCCACCAGCATGTCGAAGTCCCGCGAGCGAATGCGGTTGATGAACTGCGAGACGTCAACCCGACGGATCACCAGGTCGATGCCCAGGTCGGCCAGGTTGCGCTTGAACGGCAGCAGGATGCGTTCGAACTCGGTCTGGGCCAGCAGGAACTCGATTTTCACCGGCTTGCCGGTGGTGTCGACCATCTTGTCATCGACGATGCGCCAGCCGGCTTCCTGCAGCAGTTGGTAGGCCTCGCGCTGCTGGGTGCGGATCATGCCGCTACCGTCGGTCTTGGACGGTTCGAAGGCCTGGGTGAAGACTTCAGGCGGGATCTTGTCGCGCAGCGGTTCGAGGATCGCCAGTTCATCCGGGCCCGGCAGGCCGGTGGCGGCCATTTCCGAGTTTTCAAAGTAGCTGCGGGTGCGGGTATAGGCGCCGTTGAACAGCTGCTTGTTGCTCCATTCGAAATCCAGCAACAGGCTGATGGCCTTGCGCACGCGCACGTCCTGGAACATCGGCTTGCGCATGTTGAACACGAAGCCCTGCATGCCGGTGGGGTTGCCGTTGGGAATTTCTTCCTTGATCAAGCGGCCCTGGGCCACCGCCGGGATGTTATAGGCGTTGGCCCAGTTCTTGGCGCTGAACTCCAGCCAATAGTCGAACTGCCCGGCCTTGAGGGCTTCCAAGGACACGGTGCTGTCGCGGTAATAGTCAGTGATGCGGTTATCGAAGTTGTAGAAACCCTTGGCGACCGGCAGGTCCTTGGCCCAGTAATCCTTGACCCGCTCGTAGCGGATCATGCGCACGGCCTTGACCTCGGCCACCTTGTACGGCCCGCTGCCCAGCGGCACTTCGAGGTTGCCCTTGGCAAAATCGCGGGTGGCCCACCAATGCTTGGGCAATACCGGCAGTTGCCCAAGGATCAGCGGTAATTCGCGGTTGTTGGTGCGCTTGAACTTGAACAGCACCTTCAGCGGGTCTTCGGCGATCACTTCGTCGACGTCGGCGTAGTAAGTGCGGTAGATCGGCGAGCCTTCCTTGATCAGTTCCTGGAAGGTGAACACCACGTCTTCGGCGCGGATCGGGTGACCGTCATGGAAGCGGGCTTCGGGGCGCAAATAGAAGCGCACCCAACTGTTGTCCGGGGCTTTTTCGATCTTGCCGGCGACCAGGCCGTATTCGGTGATAGGTTCATCAAGGCTTTGCATGGCCAGGGTGTCGTAGATCAAACCGAGGTTGTCGGCCGGCACGCCCTTGCTGATGTACGGGTTGAGGCTGTCGAAGCCGCCCATGGCCGACTCGCGGAACGTGCCGCCCTTGGGCGCGTCCGGGTTGACGTAGTCGAAATGCTTGAAGTCGGCGGGGTATTTGGGCGGTTCGTTGTAGAGCGTCAACGCATGTTGCGGGGCGGCGTGGGCCGCGGTGCACAGCAGCAGGCCGCCGAGCAGTGCAGTACGCAAATACATCATTGGGCTTTCTCCGAAGCTTTCAGCCACCACGCGCTCAGGCCCAGGCTATAGGGCGGCGTGGTGACAAAGGCGAACCGGTTGCGGTACGCCAAGCGATGATAGTTGAGGTACCAGTTGGGAATACTGTAGTGCTGCCACAGCAGCACCCGGTCCAGGGCACGGCCGGCGGCCAGTTGCTCTTCGCGGGTCTTGGCGGCCAGCAGTTGTTCCAGCAGGTGATCGACAATCGGGTTGGCAATGCCTGCGTAGTTCTTGCTGCCCTTGATCGCGGCCTGGCTGGAGTGGAAGTACTGCCACTGCTCAAGGCCCGGACTCAAGGTCTGGTTGAGGGTGATGAGGATCATGTCGAAGTCGAACTGATCCAGGCGTTGCTTGTATTGGGCGCGGTCGACGGTGCGCAGGCGCGCGTCGATGCCGATGCTGATCAGGTTCTCGACATAGGGCTGCAGGATGCGCTCCAGGTTCGGGTTGACCAGCAGGATCTCGAAGCGCAGCGGTTGGCCGTCTTTGTTCAGCAGACGTTGGCCGGAGAGTTTCCAGCCGGCGTCACCGAGCAGGGCCAGGGCGCGGCGCATGGTCTCGCGGGGGATGCCGCGCCCGTCGGTCTGGGGCAGGCTGAACGGCTGGGTAAACAGGTTGGCCGGCAATTGCTCGCGGTAGGGCGAGAGCATCAGCCATTCATGGCCGGTGGGCACGCCGGTGGCGGAGAATTCGCTGTTAGGGTAATAGCTCAAAGTACGTTTGTAGGCGCTGCTGAACAGGGTGCGGTTGGTCCATTCGAAGTCGAACATCAGCCCCAGGGCTTCGCGCACCTTGGTCTGGCTGAAATTCGGTCGCCGGCTGTTCATGAACAGGCCCTGGCTCTGGGTCGGGATCTGGTGGGCTATCTGCGCCTTGATCACGTCGCCCCGGTTCACCGCCGGGAAGTTGTAACCGTTGGCCCAGTTTTTGGCCTGATGCTCGATATAGATATCGAACTCGCCGGCCTTGAAGGCTTCGAAGGCCACGTCGCTGTCGCGATAGAACTCCACTTCGACCTTGTCGTAGTTATAAAACCCCTGGTTGACCGGCAGGTCCTTGCCCCAGTAGTCCTTGACCCGTTCGAACACCAGTTGCCGGCCAGGCGTGACCTTGCTGATACGGTACGGCCCGCTGCCCAGTGGTGGTTCGAAGGTGGTGGCCTTGAAGTCGCGGTTTTTCCAATAGTGCTGGGGCAATACCGGCAATTCGCCCAGACGCAGGATCAGCAACGGGTTGCCGGCGCGCTTGAACACAAAGCGGATCCGGTGTCGGTTGAGGATATCCACCCGCGCCACTTCCTGCAGGTTGGTGCGGTATTGCGGATGGCCTTCGGTCAGCAGGGTGCGATAGGAAAACGCCACGTCATAGGCCGTGATTGGTTTGCCATCATGAAAACGCGCTTCCGGGCGCAGGTTGAACACCACCCAGCTGCGGTCCTCGCTGTACTCCACCGACTGGGCGATCAGCCCATAACTGGAGGTGGGCTCATCGCCGGAGGGCGCGTACAGCCCGGTGCCGACCATCAATGGCTCGTTCAGCTCGTTGACGCCGTACTGCAGGAAATTGGGAGTGGAAACCGGGCTGGAGCCCTTGAAGGTATAGGGATTGAGCGTATCGAAGGTGCCAAAGGCCATGACCCGCAATGTCCCGCCTTTCGGCGCTGCGGGGTTTACCCAATCGAAGTGGGTGAATTTGGCCGGGTACTTGAGCCTGCCGAACTGCGTATAACCGTGGCTCTCGGTAATCGCCGCGTTCGCACCAAAGCTCAAGGCCAGACTTATTAGTAGAAGGAGGGGACGCTTCAAGTCAGGGATCCGATCCAGGCGGCTTGCGCTTTATGATCGGTACAGTAACAGCTTGTTCCGGTTGGAAAAAGGTTGCTGTTGTAGTGAGCGTAAGGGCTTCTTGTGGCGAGGGAGCTTGCTCCCGCTGGAGCGCGAAGCGCTCCCAAAACCGGAGTTACACCCGATGTTTGTTGGGGCTGCTGCGCAGCCCAGCGGGAGCAAGCTCCCTCGTCACAATCAGCGTGGCCCGGAAACCACCAGCATCTGCCCTGGCTTGAGCGCCTGGCCAGTACGCGGGTTCCAGCGCTTGAGATGTTGCATCTCAACGTTGAAACGCTTGGCGACGATGTACAACGAGTCGCCTTTCTTGACCTTGTATTGCACCGGCTTCTTGCTGTCGGCCTTGGCCACCAGCTTACGCGTGTCCTGCATCACCAGGGTCTGGCCGACCTTGAGCGCCTGGCCGTTCAGCTTGTTCCAGCGCTGCAGGTCATGCACATCGACCTTGTTGGCCTTGGCGATCAGCGTCAGGTTGTCCCCACTGCGCACCTTGTAGCTGCGGCTACGGCCGGCAACGCGCGCGGTCTCGACTTCGTCGAACACCTGCTTTTTCGGCCGCATCGCCAGCAATTCTTCTGGCTTCATCGTCGAAAGGGTACTAGTGAGCAGTTGTGCCTTGGAACTCGGCACCAGCAGATGCTGCGGGCCATCCAGGGTGGTGCGCTGTTTCAGCGCGGGGTTGAGCTGGAACAGTTCGTCTTCGTCGATTTCGGCCAGTGCGGCGACCCGTGACAGGTCCATGCTTTGCTTGACTTCAACCACTTCGAAGTACGGCGTGTTGGCAATCGGGTTCAGGTTGACGCCATAGGCCTCGGGCGCCAGCACCACTTGGGACAACGCCAGGAACTTGGGCACGTAGTCCTTGGTTTCCTGGGGCAGGGGCAGGTTCCAGTAGTCGGTCGGCAGGCCGAGCTTCTCGTTGCGCTCGATTGCCCGGCTCACCGTGCCTTCGCCGGCGTTGTAGGCGGCCAGGGCCAACAGCCAGTCACCGTTGAACATGTCGTGCAGACGGGTCAGGTAGTCGAGGGCGGCGGTGGTGGAGGCGGTGATGTCGCGGCGGCCATCATAGGCCCGGGTCTGGCGCAGGTTGAAGTAGCGCCCGGTGGAGGGAATGAACTGCCACAAGCCGACCGCATCGCTGCGCGAATAGGCCATCGGGTTGTAGGCACTTTCAATCACTGGCAGCAGCGCCAGCTCCAGTGGCATGTTGCGTTCTTCAAGGCGTTCGACGATGTAATGAATGTAGAGGCTGCCGCGTTCACCGGCGTTCTCGAGGAAGGAGGGGTTGCTGGCGAACCACAGTCGCTGTTGCTCGATACGTGGGTTGACGCCTACACCATCCTGCAATTGAAAGCCCCTTCGCATGCGCTCCCAGACATCTTGGGGCACTTCGGGAGCGGGCTTTTGAGAAAGCCAGATGACGGGTTTCTGTTTGATCTTGGCGCTGAGGTTTGGCTTGGGTTGCACGGTGGATTGTGCGGTGAAATTGCTTGATTGGCAGCCCGCCAGCGTGGCGGACACAGCCACCGCCACAGCTTGAGCCAGGCGGGTCAATGCGTCTGAATGGTTGGATTTACGAATAGATGACGACATTGGCTGGAAGTAAGTTCCGGGCAAAAATGTCGGGCGATTCTAGAAACCCGTTTGGTTCCGGTCAACCATTCAGAAATTACGTATCAGATTGCTTCCCGTTAGAACTTATCTTTCCACGCCCTCAAGCTAGCAAACACCTCGGCCCCAGAGCGGTTGTCGCGGCCATTCCGTTCGTCCGCTTTTTGTTTAACGGATGTTTCAGAGGTGCGCAGAAAGGGGTTGGTACGCTTTTCCAGGGCCAGGTTGGAAGGCAGCGTGATCTCGCCACGTTCGCGCAATTGGCGGACGTTTTCCACCCGTTCGGCGATATCGGCATTGTCCGGTTCCACGGCCTGGGCAAACTTGAGGTTGCTTTGTGTGTATTCGTGGGTGCAGTACACCAAGGTGTCGGCGGGCAGCGCGGCCAGACGCTCAAGGGAGGTGTGCATCTGTTCTAGCGTGCCTTCGAACAGACGCCCGCAACCGGCGGCGAACAGGGTGTCGCCACAGAACAGCACGCCTTGGTGATAAAACGCGATATGGCCCAGGGTGTGGCCGGGCACGGTATAAATGTCGAAATCCCAGCCGAGCACGCTGATCCGCTCGTCATCGTTAAGGGCGACGTCCCGCGCGGGGATTTTCTCGTTGGCTGGGCCGTAGACCTTGGCGTCAGTCACCCGTTTGAGTTGTTCGACGCCGCCGACATGGTCGTGGTGATGGTGAGTGATGAGGATGTCGCTCAGGACCCACTCAGGGTTTTGCTTGAGCCAGGCCAGTACCGGCGCGGCATCGCCGGGGTCGACCACGGCGCAGCGCTGGGTGCTCGGGTCTTGTAACAACCAGATGTAGTTATCGGTGAAGGCGGGCAGGGCACTGATCTGTATCATTCTTCGATTCGCCAAGCTGAACACATTGGTGCATCTTAGAACGTCTAGGCGAGTTGGAGAATGCAATGACTGATAAAGCGTTCGCCCAGGCCGATCCTGAGTGGCTGGCCCTGATCAGTGCAGCCCGTGAATGGCTGTCCGGTCCGATCGGGCAATTTCTGCTGGACGAAGAACGGCGCATGCTCGAAGACGAGTTGGGCCGGTTCTTTGGCGGCTACCTGGTGCATTACGGCCCCTCGGCCGAAACGCCGCCGTGCGCGCCCCAGGTGCAGCGCAATGTTCGCCTGGGTGCACCGTTGCCGGGGGTGGAGATTGTCTGCGAGGAGCAGGCCTGGCCGTTGAGCGAGCACGCCGCCGATGTGGTGGTGTTGCAGCATGGCCTGGATTTCTGCCTGTCGCCCCACGGCTTGCTGCGCGAAGCGGCGAGCAGTGTGCGTCCGGGTGGTCATTTGCTGATTGTCGGGATCAACCCCTGGAGCAGTTGGGGCTTGCGCCATGTGTTCGCCCACGACGCCTTGCGCCAGGCGCGTTGCATCTCGCCGCAACGGGTGGGGGACTGGCTGAACCTGCTGGGCTTCGCGCTGGAGAAACGCCGCTTCGGGTGCTATCGTCCGCCGCTTGCGTCGACCAAGTGGCAAGCCCGCCTGGCCGGCTGGGAGCGCCGCGCAGGCGCCTGGCAATTGTCGGGTGGCGGCTTCTATCTGCTGGTGGCGCGCAAGATCGTGGTTGGGTTGCGGCCGGTGCAACAGGTACGCCGCGAGCCGATGGGCAAGTTGGTGCCGATGCCGATGGCCAAGGTCAACCGCAAGCAAAGCGACGCATGACCCTCTTTTTGAATGAATACCGAGCAACCGATGACCGATAGCGTAGAACTCTTCACCGATGGCGCCTGCAAAGGCAACCCCGGCCCTGGCGGCTGGGGCGCGTTGCTGGTGTGCAAGGGCGTAGAGAAAGAGTTGTGGGGCGGCGAGCCCAATACCACCAACAACCGCATGGAGCTGATGGGCGCGATTCGCGGCCTGGAAGAACTCAAGCGCCGTTGCAACGTGTTGCTGGTGACCGACTCGCAATACGTGATGAAGGGCATCAACGAGTGGATGGTCAACTGGAAGAAACGCGGCTGGAAGACGGCGGCCAAGGAGCCGGTGAAGAACGCCGACCTGTGGCAACTGCTCGATGAACAATGCAATCGTCATGACATCACCTGGAAGTGGGTACGCGGCCACATCGGCCACCCCGGCAACGAGCGCGCCGACCAGTTGGCCAACCGTGGCGTGGACGAAGTGCGCGGCTACAAACAGAGCTGATGTTTAAAGTGCCGCGATCGCCTGGGCCAGTTGCATATCGGTAAAGGTTTGCCCTGGCAGGCGTTCACGCACATGCACCAACGCCGATGCCAGGCTCACACCCAGTATCTGGCCGTCGCTGGCGACAAAGGCTTCGGCGTCATGACTGGCGGCCTGGACAATCTTGTCGTCCTTGAACGAAGAAGTGGTGCCCTTGCTGGCGCTCATGGACAGGCTGATCAGGAAGTCGGTGGTCATTACGAAGCTGGTAGCGTGTGCAATGCAGGCACAGCCCATCAGCAACAGGGAGCACAGTGTTCTCGAAAGGTTCATGGTGTTGCCGAGTCCGCATTCAGTTGGGGTGCGCAGGCTAGCAAGGGCGCCTTGGGCAATCTGCTGCGGCTTTGCTAAAGATTGTAAGAAACTGTCGGAAATTGAAGGCGTTAGGCCAGCCTTGGGCGGCCTGGAGCGTGACGTGCTAATATCCCGCCCCTTGAAATACACCACACCGTTGAGAGCTGAACCCTGATGGCCATCCGATCTGTTGTACTCGATACCGAAACCACCGGCATGCCGGTGACCGACGGCCACCGGATCATTGAAATCGGCTGTGTCGAACTGATGGGTCGCCGCCTCACCGGGCGTCACTTCCACGTCTATCTGCAACCAGACCGCGACAGTGACGAAGGCGCGATCGGCGTCCACGGCATCACCGACGAGTTCCTCAAGGGCAAGCCGCGTTTCGCTGAAGTCGCCGATGAATTCTTTGAGTTCATCAACGGCGCCCAACTGATCATCCATAACGCGGCGTTCGACGTCGGCTTCATCAACAACGAATTTGCCCTGATGGGGCAGACTGATCGTGCAGACATTTCCCAGCACTGCTCGATCCTCGACACCTTGATGATGGCCCGTGAGCGCCACCCCGGCCAGCGCAACAGCCTCGATGCCTTGTGCAAGCGTTATGGCGTCGACAACTCCGGCCGTGAGCTGCACGGCGCCTTGCTCGACTCCGAGATTCTTGCCGACGTCTACCTGACCATGACCGGCGGGCAGACCAGCCTGTCCCTGGCGGGTAACGCTTCAGACGGCAGCGGCTCGGCGGAAGGCTCGGGCAACCGTCCTTCGGAAATCCGTCGCCTGCCAGGCGACCGCAAGCCGACCACGATCATCCGCGCCAGTGAGCAGGACCTGGCCGAGCATGCGGCGCGGCTGGAAGCGATTGCCAAGTCGGCGGGTGCGCCGGCGTTGTGGTCAACCCTGACCCAGCAATAGGCCGGAAAAACGCGGTAAAAATGTGGGAGCGGGCTTGCTCGCGAATAGGGTGGTTCAGTTAACTTATCTATCGACTGACACACTGCATTCGCGAGCAAGCCCGCTCCCACCTTTGATTTGTACAACCGTTGAAATCTTCATTCGCGTCATCGCCCCCCAGCTTCTACCCTTGAGTGCATAGCCCTCAGGACTGAACGCACTCATGTACAAAGACCTGAAGTTTCCTGTGCTTATCGTGCACCGTGACATCAAGGCCGACACCGTTGCCGGTGACCGGGTTCGAGGCATCGCCCGAGAGCTGGAACAAGAGGGCTTCAGTATTTTTTCCGCAGTGGATTACGCCGAAGGGCGACTGGTGGCTTCTACCCATCATGGCCTGGCGTGCATGCTGATCGCCGCCGAGGGTGCTGGCGAAAATACCCACCTGCTGCAAAACATGGTCGAGCTGATCCGCCTGGCGCGGCTGCGGGCGCCGAACCTGCCGATCTTTGCCCTGGGCGAGCAAGTCACCCTGGAAAATGCGCCCGCCGACGCCATGAGCGAACTCAACCAGCTACGTGGCATTCTCTATCTATTCGAAGACACCGTACCGTTTCTTGCGCGGCAAGTCGCCCGTGCGGCACGCACCTATTTGGATGGCCTGTTGCCGCCATTCTTCAAGGCGCTGGTGCAACATACCGCCGACTCCAATTACTCCTGGCACACCCCCGGCCATGGCGGTGGCGTGGCCTACCGCAAGAGCCCGGTGGGGCAGGCGTTTCATCAGTTCTTCGGGGAAAACACGCTGCGCTCCGACCTCTCGGTATCGGTGCCTGAACTCGGCTCGTTGCTGGACCACACCGGCCCACTGGCCGAAGCCGAAGCCCGCGCCGCGCGCAACTTTGGCGCCGACCACACCTTCTTCGTGATCAACGGCACCTCTACCGCCAACAAGATCGTCTGGCATTCCATGGTCGGCCGCGATGACCTGGTGCTTGTGGACCGCAATTGCCATAAGTCGGTGCTGCACTCGATCATCATGACCGGCGCCATCCCGTTGTACCTGTGCCCCGAACGTAACGAACTGGGCATTATCGGCCCGATTCCCCTGAGCGAATTCAGCCCCGAATCGATCCGCACCAAGATCGACGCCAGCCCGCTCACCCGTGGCCGCCCGCCGAAAGTGAAAATGGCGGTAGTGACCAATTCCACCTACGACGGGCTCTGCTACAACGCCGAGCTGATCAAGCAGCAACTGGGCAACAGTGTCGAGGTGCTGCATTTTGACGAAGCCTGGTATGCCTACGCGGCATTCCATGAGTTCTTCGCCGGGCGCTACGGCATGGGCACTTCGCGCACGCCAGACAGCCCGTTGGTGTTCACCACCCACTCGACCCACAAGCTCCTGGCGGCCTTCAGCCAGGCCTCGATGATCCATGTGCAGGACGGTGGCGCACGCCAACTGGACCGTGACCGCTTCAACGAAGCTTTCATGATGCATATCTCCACGTCGCCGCAATACAGCATCATTGCTTCGCTGGATGTCGCGTCGGCGATGATGGAAGGCCCGGCCGGGCGTTCGCTGTTGCAGGAAATGTTCGACGAGGCATTGAGTTTCCGCCGCGCCCTGGCCAACTTGCGCCAGCACATTGCTGAAGAGGATTGGTGGTTTTCGATCTGGCAGCCGCCCTCGGTCGCGGGTATCGACCGCGTCGTCACCGCCGATTGGCTGTTGCATCCTGAGGATGATTGGCATGGCTTCGGCGACGTGGCCGAAGACTATGTGCTGCTGGACCCGATCAAAGTGACCCTGGTGATGCCCGGCCTCAATGCCGGCGGCGCCCTCAGCGATTGCGGGATTCCCGCAGCGGTCGTCAGCAAATTCCTCTGGGAGCGTGGACTGGTGGTGGAAAAAACCGGGCTGTATTCCTTCCTTGTGTTGTTCTCCATGGGCATCACCAAGGGCAAATGGAGTACCTTGCTCACCGAGTTGCTGGAATTCAAGCGCAGTTACGACGCGAATGTCAGCCTGGCCAGTTGCCTGCCTTCGGTGTTTGCCCAAGGGCCGGTGCGTTACCAGGGGCTGGGTTTGCGCGATCTGTGCAACCAATTGCACGGCTGTTACCGCAGCAATGCCACGGCCAAACACCTCAAGCGCATGTACACCGTCTTGCCGGAAATCGCGATGAAACCGGCCGACGCCTACGATCAATTGGTGAGGGGCGAAGTGGAGGCAGTCTCTATTGATGCCTTGCAAGGCCGCGTCGCAGCAGTGATGCTGGTGCCTTACCCGCCCGGTATTCCATTGATCATGCCGGGCGAGCGCTTTACCGAGTCGACACGCTCGATCATCGACTACCTGGCGTTTGCCCGGACGTTCGATAGCAGTTTCCCCGGTTTTGTCGCCGATGTTCATGGGTTGCAACACGAAGATGACGGCAGTGGTCGTTGTTACACCGTCGATTGCATCAAGGGTTAAGGATGGTTATGCAAGCTGTAATGAACCCGAAGTATCCGGGGCTCAGTGTACGGGTCGCCGACGAAGGCTTTGATGCCTACGTGTGGGGCAATGACTTCAGCTTTGAAGTCAGCGCCTACGGTGAGCCGCAGATGGGCACGCGGGTCGATCAATGGCCCGTGGAGCGCATCCTGCCGTACCGCAAGTGCTATGGCATCGACCCTGAAGAGTTCGCCAGTTTCCGCGATGCGCCCGACAGCGCGATCTTCATGGCCTACCTGGATGATCGCCCGGTGGGACATATCGTGGTCAGCACCAACTGGAACGGTTTTGCCCACGTCGACGAGCTGGCGGTGGCCTTGCCCGCGCGGCGCCACGGGGTGGCCAAGGCGCTGCTGGATGTGGCGCAGTTCTGGAGTCGCAAGAAGAACCTGCCGGGCATGATGCTGGAAACCCAGAACAACAACCTGGGCGCCTGCCGATTGTACGAGCGTTGCGGTTATGTGATGGGCGGGGTCGATCACCTGCGCTATCGCGGCATCGATCCGCAAACCCGTGAAGTGGCGATATTCTGGTATCGGCTGTTCAAGAGCGAAGTCGACAAGACTTAACCTGCCAACAGGCCCTCGGCCTTTTGCGTCACGATTTCCAGCAGCGCATTAAGCGCGGGCGAAGTCACGCCATCCTTGAGGGTCAGCGCGTACAGGCTGACCATGATCGGTGGCGACACCGGGCACGCATCCAGCCCAGCCTCACGCGCGCCGAACGCGGTGAAGGGGTCGACCACTGCCAGGCCTTCTCCCGCTTCCACCATGCTGCGCATCATCTGGTAGGTCTGTACGCGTGTCTGCACCACGGGTAGCGGGCGCAGGGCTTGCAGCTTGGCATCCAGCAGGCGGCTGAGCGGGTCCTGGCCTTCCAGGCCGATCATCGATTGCCCGGCCAGGTCCTGTAGCGCGATGTATTTCTGCTTGGGCTTGAGCCAGCCGTGGGGGGCGAGCAATTGCAGTTTGCCCTGGGCCAGTACCGTGCTGTGGATTTGCGGGTGTTCCGGATCATGCAGGCTCAAACCCACATCGGCCTCGTGCAGCAGCAGGCTCCTGACGATTTCTCGGGTCGGTTGGCTAGACAGGTTGCACGGTGTGTCCTGAAAACGTCGGCGCAACGCTGCAATGCTTTGCGGTAGCAGTTGGTTGGCCAGCGGCGGCGTACACAGGGCGCGCAGGGTGGGGGCATGATGATGTTTCAAGCGGCTGGCCAAGCGTTGCACCGGCTCCAGCGCTTCATAGACGTGGGCGATTTCGGCTTGCAGTTCCAGGGTTTCCCGGGTGGCCTGCAAACGTCCACGCACACTGGCGAACAGCATAAAACCCAACTGCTGCTCGGCGTCCTTGAGCGCCGCGTCCACATCGCCCACGGAGAGTTGCAACCACTCGGCGGCCAAGCCTGGGTGTCCGGTCTGCAAGATGGCCTGAATCACTTCGATATGACGTAAACGCATCGCCGGAGTCTATGTGCAGCGGGCCCGGTATTCAATAGAATGGCGATGCTGATCATCAACGACCACAGCCGGCTACCGGCATTAACAACAAAAACAGGTCTGGTCTATATGCCTTTACCCTCGATTTTTCTCGGGGTAACGGCCAAGCAACTGCTGGTCCTGGTGACCGTCGGATGCGTGGCTGCTTATCTCCTCGACACTCAGAACGAAACCGCGCCGGAAAACCTGGCCCTTGAAGCCTATATCCGTTCCCAGGAACAGGTGGTCGAGCAGGTGGGCTCGGTGCTGGGCATGGAGTTGGTCAGGCAGGTGGTCGCGCATCCGGGCTACAACTCGGCGGGCTACCAGCGTTCGCTGTATGCCGTTGAAGGCGAGCGGGGGCGGTTGATGGTCACGCTGAAGAAGGTGCAGGGAGAGCGGGGCATCGAGGTCACGGAAATCCGTCGTCCGTGATCACCCCAGCCCAGTCAATGCCGTCAATGGCCAGGACTGAGCAGGTGGATAGGGCGAGATCTTATGACGCGAGGGTGGTTTGCGATTCGCGCACAAGAATGGTGCCCGATTGGATCAACTTGAATTCGTCGCCTTCCAGTTTCTCTACACGGTCGCCAATGGCCAGCTTGTAGGTGGTGGTAGGTGCCGAGCCAGCCAGGTCGCCTTGCGCCGGGTTGGATTCCTGGAACTCATGCACCGAATACACGCGTCCTTCTGCGTCTCTGGCATGAAACTGTCCGACTAATACTGCTGCCATCTGTTTAGAACCTCTGGAGATAAACACTCGATTTGCGGTTCTGTAGACCGTCATGGAGCGGGGTAGTTTACTTACGGAATAAAAATACTATTCGCTGATATTTTCAGATGCTTCCTACGTGTCGCAGTGCCAGGCAAACGCCCGCAGGAATATCAAAACCTTCTGGTGAACACGCCGCGAAGACTCTATAACTACAAGCTCCTTTAGTCAGACGTCGGGAAACCCCAATGAGCAAGGTCTACACCGTAGCCGTCGTGGTCGGCAGCTTGAGAAAAGACTCGATCAACCGCAAGGTCGCACTGGCACTGGCCGAACTGGCCCCGGCCAACCTGAAGTTGAACATTGTGGAAATTGGCGATTTGCCGCTCTACAACGAAGACATTGACGGGGCGACACCGCCGGCAGCCTACAGTACTTTCCGCAAACACGTGAGTTCATCCGACGCGGTGTTGTTCGTGACCCCGGAATACAACCGCTCCGTGCCCGCCCCGTTGAAGAACGCCATCGACGTCGGTTCGCGGCCTTACGGGCAGAGCGCCTGGAGTGGCAAGCCGGGGGCGATCATCAGTGTATCGCCGGGTGCGATTGGTGGATTTGGCGCCAACCATCACCTGCGCCAGTCCCTGGTGTTCCTCGATATACCGTGCATGCAGCAGCCGGAGGCCTATCTGGGCGGCGCGGGCAGTGTGTTTGACGAGGAGGGCAAGGTCTCGGAAAAGACCAAGCCGTTCTTGCAGGCGTTCATTGACGCCTATGGCAAGTGGGTCGAAAAACAGCACGGCTGAATACTCCGGACTTTGTGGCGAGGGAGCTTGCTCCCGCTGGACTGCGCAGCAGGCCCATCTTTTGGGGCCGCTTCGCGGCCCAGCGGGAGCAAGCTCCCTCGCCACAGGTACAGTGTTCACATCAGTTTTTCCCCCGCGTGTCAGGCCAACTGATCCGCAAGCAACAACGCCAACTCCGTGCTTTTCAGGCGCGACGCCTGATCGACCTCCGGCCCCAAGATGGTCTTCTCCACATAGAGCGAGTGCACATCCGTCACCCCGATAAAGCCTAGCCAGGCCTCCATGTAAGGCTTCTGGAAATCCATCGCCTGGGTGTCCGGCGCCGAAAAATCCATACCCCGCGCATACACGTTCACCGCCGTCTTGTTGCGCAGCAGCCCGCGCAACCCGTGCTCCGGGCTGAATTCGAACAACACGTCCTTCTGCGACACCACGTCGATAAAGTGCTTGAGCTTGTAGGGCACGGCGAAATTCCACAGCGGAACCGAGAACACCAGCACGTCAGCCTGATGCAGTTGGGCCGCCAGCCTTTTCAGCGTTTCCCAGGCGAGGGCTTGTTCTTCGCTCATGAGCGTTCCACTGAGCCCGGCGTATTTGGCGTCCATGATCGGGCCGTCGAATTCGGGCAGGTCCAGCGCCCAGAGGTCCAGGGTATTGACCTGGGTGTCGGGCGCGTTCTGCTGATACCGCGCGATAAACTGGCGGGCGATTTCCAAAGAGGCGGAGCGCTGTTTGCGCGGTGAGCATTCGATGTGCAGGAGGGTGGTCATGGCAGGTCTCGGAGAAAGGTGACCCAAGCATTGCAACATAGCGCCAGGTGAAATATAAATCGTGTTTTATCGCCTGATTAATCTGTTATCAGAATATGTTCGATATCGTCCTGCTAAAAACCTTTGTTGCCGTGGTGGATGAAGAAGGCTTCAGCCGCGCCGCTGCCCGTTTGCACCTCACCCAATCGGCGGTCAGCGGGCATCTGCGTCGTTTGGAGGAACAGGTGGGCAAGCCCTTGCTCACCCGCACCACGCGCTCCCAGCAACTGACGCCTGACGGCGAACGCCTGATGGCGTATGCAAGGGGCATCCTGGCGCTGAATCGCAATGCCTGGGCCGAGCTGACGCGCTCGGCATTTGAAGGAAATCTGCGCGTTGGAGTGTCGGAAGAGTTCGCGGATGCGCGTCTGTTGCGCGAGTTGCAGGAGGTTGCCGCGCAATACCCCGGCCTGCAAATCACTGTGCAGGTGGGGATTCCCGGTTCGTTGCTGGCATTGATGAAGCAGGGCGAGCTGGATGTTGTGGTCGGTTCATTGTGCGAATCCAGCGAGCCTGGCCTGGCGCTGTGGCAGGAGCCGCTGGTGTGGGCCTGGTCTGCGCAACCGCTGACGACGTTGCCGACGCCCTTGCCCTTGGCGCTGTTTCCCGAGCCTTGCCCTTATCGCGAAGCGGCGCTTTCACGTCTGGCCCAGGCGGGCATCGTTCAGCGTACCGCTATGCTGTGCTCAAGCTATGCGGCGCTGCATGCCGCTGCGTTGGCGGGGTTTGCCATTGCACCGATCGCGCGCAGCCAACTGGTGCCCGGCTTGACGGTACTCGGCGCCGAGCACGGGTTACCCGAATTGCCCGATGCCGAGTTCCGCCTGTTCAGCGCGCCGGAGGCGGATCCACGCATGGTCGAGGTGATCACCGAAGTAGTGGTCCGCTACGGCGCTTCCTTGCGCTAGCGCAACCAGTTGGTGCGCGCCAGCTCGATCACCTCATCGCCACGGCCACTCATCACCGCCTTGAGCATATACAGGCTGAACCCCTTGGCCTGTTCCAGCTTGATGGTCGGCGGCATCACCAGCTCCTGGGTCGCGGTGACTACGTCCACCAGCACCGGGCCGTCATGGGCGAGGGCGCGGCGCAGGGCCGGTTCCAGGTCTTCGGACTGCTCCACGCGAATGCCGAGGATGCCCATGGCGTTGGACATGGCGGCGAAGTCCGGGTTTTTCAGCTCGGTACCGGCATCCAGATAGCCCGCTGCCTTCATTTCCATGGCTACGAACCCCAAGGAAGAGTTATCGAAAACGATGACTTTCACCGGCAGCTTCAGCTGCGCCAACGAGATGAAATCCCCCATCAGCATGGCGAAACCACCGTCACCCGACATCGAGATCACCTGCCGATCCGGAAAGGCTGCTTGCGCACCTATCGCCTGGGGCATGGCATTGGCCATCGAGCCGTGGTTGAACGAACCGATCAGGCGGCGCTTGCCATTCATCTTCAAATAGCGCGCAGCCCACACGGTGGGCGATCCGACATCGGCGGTAAAGATTGCATCGTCATCCGCCAATTCACTGAGCAAGCGTGCGACGTATTGCGGGTGAATCGGTCGATTGGCTTTTGAGGGTTGAGCGAGGTCGTCCAGCCCTTGGCGGGCTTTCTCGTAATGCTTCAGGGACGTTTCGAGAAAGCTGCGATCGGTCTTGCGCGTCAGGCGCGGCAGCAGGGCGCCGATGGTTTCGCTGACATCCGCGGCAATGCCCAGGTCCAGTGTGGCGCGGCGGCCGAGGGCCTGCGGGTTACGGTCGACCTGAATGATCTTGGCGTCGGTTGGGTAGAACTGGCGGTAGGGGAAGTCGGTGCCGAGCATGATCAAGGTGTCGCAGTCGAGCATGGCATGGTAGCCAGAGCTGAAGCCGATCAGGCCGGTCATGCCCACGTCGAACGGGTTGTCCCATTCCACGTGTTCTTTACCGCGCAGGGCGTGTACCACAGGGGCGCCGAGGGCGTCGGCCAGGGCCACCACCTGGTCATGGGCGCCGGCACAGCCGCTGCCACACAGCAGGGTGGTTTTCTGGCTGCTTTCCAGGATCTCGGTGAGGCGTTGCAGGTCCTGCTCCGCCGGCAGCGTGCGTGGCGCATGCAAGGCGGGCCACGGCTTGAGCTTGTCTTCGACTTCCAGCAGCGACACATCGCCCGGAATCACCACCACCGCCACGCCGCGATTGAGGATCGCCGACCGCATGGCGCGGTGCAGCACGTGAGGCATCTGTTCGGGGTTGGTGACCAGCTCGATAAAGTGGCTGCACTCCTTGAACAGTTCCTGCGGATGGGTTTCCTGGAAGTAGTTCAGGCCGATCTCCGACGACGGGATCTGCGCGGCAATCGCCAGCACCGGCACATGATTGCGATGGCAGTCGAACAGGCCATTGATCAAATGCAGGTTGCCCGGCCCACAACTGCCGGCGCACACAGTCAGTTCTCCGGTGGCCGCCGCTTCGGCGCCGGCGGCGAACGCAGCCACCTCCTCATGACGCACATGCATCCACTCGATACTGTCCATGGTGCGCAGGGCGTCGGTGAGGCCGTTGAGGCTGTCGCCGGTCAGGCCCCAGATGCGCTTGATCCCCGCCTGTTCAAGGGTTGTCGCCAATTGCTGGGCCAGGTTGATTTTCGCCATGAAGAACTCCAATCGTCAGTGAGGTTAAAAACTGCTGATCAATAGGGGACAGTTCGATCACGGCGGATGTTCATCCTTTAATGTGAAGATTGCGTCATGGCCGCCCGGTATTGCCGGGTGCGTCGCGCCAGAAACCATTGGTCACGCACCAGCGCCATGCACGGCGCGACGTTGGCCTTGGGCAAATGGCCGCGGCTGAGGCGGCGCATCTGGTAGCGCACCACGGCAAGGACGGCGAGGGAGGCCAGGGGTTTGCGCTTCCAATCGATGGGCTTGAGTTGTGGGTGGGGGTCGCGGCCCTCACGCCAGTGCTGGATCAACTGCGGTTCCAGGGTCAGGGCCGTGGCGATCCCGGCCATGGCGACGCCGCTGTCCAGCACCTGTTGCACGATGGGCAGGCGACGGATGCCGCCGGTGACCATCACCGGCATCTTGGCAATGGTCGCCAGTTGGCTGGCGAACTCCAGGAAGTACGCCTCCCGCGCCAGGGTACGGCCGTCACGCGCTTCGCCTTGCATGGCCGGTGCTTCGTAACTGCCGCCGGATAATTCCAGCAGGTCGATGGGCAGCGGGTTGAGCATTTCGACCACGGCGCGTGCATCGGCTTCTGCAAAACCGCCCCGTTGGAAGTCGGCGGAGTTGAGTTTGACGGCGACACAAAACGACGGGCTGACGTTGGCGCGTACCGCACGGATCACTTCCAGCAACAACCGCGCGCGGTTCTCCAGGGAGCCGCCCCAGCGGTCGGTGCGTTGATTGCTCAACGGCGACAGGAACTGGCTGAGCAAGTAGCCATGGGCGCCGTGGATCTGCACGCCGGTAAACCCGGCTTTTTCAGCCAGGCGTGCGCTGGTGGCAAAGCGCTGGATCACATCCTGGATATCGTCCTCGGTCATGGCCTTGGGCGTGGCAAACATCTTGGAGAAACCGCCCAGGTCGAGCGCCACGGCGGACGGTGCAATGGCTTGCTGGCGCAAGTTGGCCGGTGTCTGGCGGCCTGGGTGGCTGAGCTGAACCCAGAAGTGCACGCCGTTGCCGCGCGCCACGTCGGTCCACTCGCGAAAGCTCGCCAGGTGCTGCTCGTCTTCGAGGGCCACGCCGCCAGGGCCGGTCATGGCGCGGCGGTCGACCATCACGTTGCCGGTGATCAACAAGCCAGGCTCGCCCTGCGCCCAAGCCTTGTACAGCTGCTTCAGTTCAGGGGACGGTGCCTGATTGCCGTCGGCCATGTTTTCTTCCATCGCGGCCTTGGCGATGCGGTTGGAGAGGACTTGGCCATTGGGCAGTTGCAGGGCTTCAAAGGGTGACATGGGTTGACTCCTGAGCGGGGGAGGCCTCAGGCTAAGCTTAAAGTTAACTTTAATGTCAAGCAGGTGCGGCGATGAATATTGGTGAGCTGGCAAAGCAGAGTGGGCTGGCGGCGTCGCGGATCCGCTTTTATGAGGCCGAGGGGCTGATCAGCCAGGTGGGGCGTCAGGCCAATGGTTATCGGCGCTACTCGGCGGAAGCATTGCAGACGTTGCAGCTGATTCAGAGCGCGCAACAGGCCGGTTTTACCTTGCAGGAACTCAAGGCGCTGATGCCTGCGCCGGGTGAGCATAAGCGTGAAGAGCTGATCGAGGCGCTGGAGCGCAAGGTGGCGCAGATCGAAGAGATGCAAGCGCAACTGGCTCATAGCAAGGCGCAATTGCTGGGAGTGATCGAAGCGGTGCGGGCGCAGCCCGAAGGTGTGCCGTGCAGCATGGGGCAAAAGCAGGTGCTGGCGTCGATCAAACTCAATGCATAAAAAAAGCCCTGGCATGCCAGGGCTTTTTCATGCGCCAAGACTCAGCGACGACGGAACAACGGCAGAGGTTCATCCGTGGCGGCCTGGTACGTCACCGAGAAGTCCTTGAGGCTTTCCAGCGCTTCGTAGGGGTCTTTGTCGGCGCGCAGGGCGAAGGCATCGAACCCGCAGCGGCGCAGGTAGAACAGTTGGTCGCGCAGCACATCGCCAATCGCGCGCAGCTCGCCTTTGTAGCCATAACGGTCACGTAGCAAGCGGGCGTTGGAGTAATTGCGACCGTCGGTGAAGGCCGGGAAGTTAAGGGCTATGACCTGGAAGTGCTCCACGTCGTCACCGATTTCTTCGGCTTCTTCCTCTGCATCCAGCCATACGCCCAGGCCGCCATCGCGGGCCTTGAGGGCGTGCGCGTGTTCGCGCCACAGGGCCAACGGCACGATCAGGTCGTCGCAGTTGGAAATGCCGTCGAAGCTCGCGTCCTTGGGCAGCAGGTGCCAGGTTTCGTCGAGGACTTCGTTGTTCTTAATGATTCGCTGCATAGACGCGCTCCTTGAACAGGTCGATGCCGATGCGCTGGTAGGTGTCGATGAAACGCTCATCTTCGGTGCGCTGTTCGATGTACACATCGATCAACTTGCCGATCACCTCAGGCATGGCTTCCTGGGCGAAGGATGGGCCGAGGATCTTGCCCAGGCTCGCATCGCGGCTGGCGCTGCCACCCAGGGACACTTGGTAGAATTCTTCGCCTTTCTTGTCCACGCCCAGGATGCCGATGTGGCCGACGTGGTGGTGACCACAGGCGTTCATGCAACCGGAAATGTTCAGGTCCAGCTCGCCGATGTCGAACAGGTAATCCAGGTCGTCGAAACGGCGCTGGATCGATTCGGCAATCGGGATCGACTTGGCGTTGGCCAGGGAGCAGAAGTCGCCGCCCGGGCAGCAGATGATGTCGGTCAGCAGGCCGATATTCGGCGTGGCGAAACCGCCTTCGCGCAGCTCGCCCCACAGGGTGAACAGTTGGCTCTGTTCGACGTCCGCGAGGATGATGTTCTGCTCGTGGGAGGTGCGCAGTTGACCGAAGCTGTAGCGCTCGGCCAGGTCGGCGACGGCGTCCAGCTGCTTGTCGGTGATATCGCCCGGTGCAACACCGGTCGGTTTCAGCGACAGGGTCACCGCCACGTATCCCGGCTTCTTGTGCGCCAGGGTGTTGCGGCCACGCCAGCGGGCGAAGCCTGGGTGTTCTTGGTCCAGCGCTGCGAACTCGGCGTCCTGATTGCTCAGGGCTTTGTATTCAGGGTCGACGAAGTGCTTGGCGACGCGGTGCACTTCGGCTTCGGTCAGGGTGGTCTGGCCGCCGCGCAGGTGTTCCATCTCGGCGTCGACTTTCTGGGCGAACACCTCAGGGGTCAGCGCCTTGACCAGGATCTTGATCCGGGCCTTGTACTTGTTGTCACGACGGCCGTAGCGGTTGTAGACCCGCAGGATCGCGTCGAGGTAGCTCAACAGGTCTTGCCACGGCAAGAATTCGTTGATGAAGGCACCGACCACCGGGGTACGGCCCAGGCCGCCACCGACCAATACGCGAAAGCCCAGCTCGCCGGCTGCGTTGTGCACCGGCTCCAGGCCGATATCGTGCACTTCGATGGCCGCACGGTCCGAGGTCGAGCCATTGATGGCGATCTTGAACTTGCGCGGCAGGTAGGCGAATTCCGGGTGGAAGGTGGTCCATTGGCGGACGATTTCGCACCAGGGGCGTGGGTCGATCAGCTCGTCGGCGGCAACACCGGCGAATTGGTCGGTGGTCACGTTGCGCAGGCAGTTACCGCTGGTCTGAATGGCGTGCATCTGCACGGTGGCCAATTCAGCCAGGATGTCCGGCACATCTTCCAGCGCCGGCCAGTTGAACTGTACGTTCTGGCGGGTACTGATGTGGGCATAGCCTTTGTCGAAGTCGCGGGCAATCTTGGCCATCATGCGCGTCTGGCGCGACGTCAGTTGGCCATAGGGCACGGCCACCCGCAGCATCGGCGCAAAGCGCTGAACATAAAGGCCATTTTGCAGGCGCAGAGGGCGGAACTCTTCTTCGCTCAGTTCACCTGCCAGATAGCGTCGGGTCTGATCACGGAACTGCTTGACGCGGTCCTCGATGATGCGCTGATCGTATTCGTCGTATACGTACATATAGGTCCTGTTCTCGGCAAATCTGCGCGCACGGCCGCGCACTCCCAACGGAGCCGGCGCACGATACCAGTTTGCGTTTATGCGCAAAAGTGATGTTTGAGTATATGCAAATAACCAAATCGCCTAATGAGAACCGTTATCGCCATACCCACATTTGTCATGCGGGCAATCGTCAACTTTACTGTGAGCGTGTTTAGGGGGCGTTCTCATCGATTTTCCCCGCCGCGTTGTGTCTTAAAGCGGGCCAGGCAAGGCGCAGGCCGCCGGGAATGGTGTTCCCTTTCCAAGGCCTGCAACGCAGCATGGCCCGCTTTCAGGCACAACCCGAAGGGCCGGGCCTGCTGCTGTGCAGGGCTGCGTTGCTCGAAGCTTATTTGGAAAAACCAAACTACGCTTCTCGCGCCTTGCCCTGCACAGCAGCAGACCCGGCGCGGCGGGGAAAATCGATGAGAACGCCCCCTAGCAATCACCTATAAAACCGACAAGAGGCGATGCGATGAGCAATCCGACAAAAGCCCGTAAACCCGACAGTACCGTTGATGCCTGGGCCATCCTGTTCCTGATCATTCTGGTCGTGGGAACTGCCGTGTTCTGGGTAAGCCACCAGTAAACAGCCTCGATTGACTGTCGCAATGCCACTATCATGGCGGTCAATATTCAAGGCTTGAACATCCATGTCGAAGGTGCTGATTGCGTGTGTGTGGTTGCTGGGATCGGCGTACGGGGCGATGGCCCATGCCACGTCGGTGGTGTTTCTCAACCCTGGCATGTCGACGGAAACCTTCTGGGTCAGCTACGCGCAATTCATGCAGGCCGGTGCCAAGGACCTCGGCCTGCATTTGCGTGTGCGCTATGCCGAGCGTGACGCCCATAACACCCTGAGCCAGGCCCGCGAAGCACTGCAAGGCAGCGAGCGGCCGGATTATCTGGTGCTGGTGAACGAGCAGTACGTCGCCCCGCAGATCCTGCGCATGGCCCAGGGCAGTGGGGTGAAGCTGCTGATCGTGAACAACGCGCTGACCGCCGATCAGGTGCAATTGCTCGGCAACAGTGCAGGCTGGATCGCCAGCATGGTTGCCGACGACGAACAGGCCGGCTACCTGATGCTCACCGATCTACTGCGCCAGCACGGTCCGGTCGCAGCCGGTGAGACCATCGACCTGCTGGCATTCTCCGGCACCAAGACCACCCCTGCCGCGCAATTGCGCGAACAGGGCTTGCACCGCGCCCTGGCCGAGCACCCTGAAGTACGCCTGCGCCAGTTGGTCTACGGCGAATGGAGCCGTCAACGTGCGTTCGAGCAAGCCACGCTGCTGTTCAAGCGCTATCCGCAAACCGCGCTGGTGTGGTCGGCCAACGACGAGATGGCGCTGGGTGCCATGCAGGCGTTACAGGACAGCGGGCGCGTGCCGGGCAAGGAGGTGTTGTTCAGCGCGGTGAACAGTTCGCCGCAGATCTTGCAGGCGCGGCTGGAAGGGCGCTTGAGTACGCTGGTCGCCGGGCATTTCACCCTGGGCGGCTGGGCGATGGTGTTGATCAATGATGACGCCAAGGGCGTGGATATCAGCGCCCATGGTGGGCGTGACCGCCAGCAAGCGCTGTTCCAGCTGATAGACGCCTCCCAGGCACAACGCTTGCTGGGGCCCACGGCGCCCGTTGATTTTCGCGCACTGTCTGCCGTCGGCAAGCCGGCGTCCTACCGTTACCCGTTCAGCCTGCAACTGCTGCTGCGCTAGACACCGGCCAACAGCAGCACCAGCTTGACGATGCCGAACAGCGTCAAGGCAAACACCGCCGTGAACAGAATGCCCAGCACTACAAAGTGGCTGGGTTTGCCGTGTGTGAAGTCGCGGGCGCGGTTCTTGCCGCTTTGCACGCCAAACGCGGCCGCCATCACGCTGTGCAGCATTTGCCAGAAGGTAGGGGGCTTGTTGTTGACTGGATCGTCCATACATCCCTCGACACAAGGTGTGTGAGGGACAGCATAGACAATCCCGCCTGGCTTAGTTGTCGTAACCCAGGTTCGGCGCCAACCAACGCTCGGTCACGCTAAGGTCCTGGCCTTTGCGCGCTGTATAGCTCGCCACCTGGTCCTTGTCGATCTTGCCCACGGCAAAGTACTGCGCCTGCGGGTGGGCAAAGTACCAACCGCTGACCGCTGCCGCCGGGAACATCGCGTAGTGCTCGGTGAGGAACACGCCGCTGCGGCCCGCTTCCATCTCGCGTGCCTCCGGGTCCAGCAGTTGGAACAAGGTGCCTTTCTCGGTGTGGTCCGGGCACGCCGGGTAGCCCGGGGCAGGGCGGATGCCGCTGTACTGCTCCTTGATCAGCGCCTCGTTGTCCAGTTGCTCGTCCTTGGCGTAACCCCAGTAGTCTTTACGCACTTGCTGGTGCAGCCACTCGGCGCAGGCTTCGGCCAGGCGGTCGGCCAGGGCCTTGACCATGATCGAGTTGTAGTCGTCGCCCGCGTCCTGGTAGACCTTGGCCACTTCTTCGGCGCCGATGCCGGCAGTGGTGATGAAACCACCGATGTAGTCGGTCACGCCGCTGTCCTTGGGCGCCACGAAGTCGGCCAGGGAGAAGTTCGGCTTGCCGTCGGTCTTGATGATCTGCTGGCGCAGGTGGTGCAACTTGGCGATTGGCTGGCCGTCGTCACCGTAGACTTCCAGGTCGTCGTCCTTCACCTGATTGGCCGGCCAGAAGCCGAATACCGCGCGGGCGCTGATGAGTTTTTCGTCGATCAGTTTCTTGAGCATTTCCCGGGCATCGGCGTACAGCGCGGTCGCCGCTTCACCGACAACTTCATCAGTCAGAATGCGTGGGAATTTCCCCGCCAGGTCCCAGGAAATGAAGAACGGCGTCCAGTCGATGTACTCGGCCAGCACCTTGAGGTCGATATTGTCCAGCACCTTGGCGCCGGTAAAGGTCGGCACTACCGGCGTGTAGGTGCTCCAGTCGAACTGCGGCTTCTTGGCGATGGCGGCCGGGTAGCTCAGGCGTTCGGTGCGGGCGCTGCGGTTTGCGGTGCGTTCACGCACTTCCACGTATTCCTCGCGGGTACGCTCCACGAAGCCGGCTTTCAGCTCCTTGGACAGCAACTGAGTCGCCACGCCGACCGCACGCGAGGCGTCGGTGACATACACCACGGCATCGTTGCTGTACTTGGGCTCGATCTTCACCGCTGTGTGCGCCTTGGAGGTGGTGGCGCCACCGATCATCAGCGGCAGGTGGAAGTCCTGGCGCTGCATCTCACGGGCCACGTGCACCATCTCGTCCAGGGACGGCGTGATCAGGCCGGACAGCCCGATGATGTCGCACTTCTGCTCCTTGGCCACCTGCAGGATCTTCTCCGCCGGCACCATCACGCCGAGGTCGACGATGTCGTAGCCGTTGCAGCCTAGCACCACGCCGACGATGTTCTTGCCGATGTCATGCACGTCGCCTTTTACCGTGGCCATCAGGATCTTGCCCTTGGCTTCGGGCTTGTCGCCTTTTTCCAGCTCGATGAACGGGATCAAGTGGGCCACGGCCTGCTTCATCACGCGGGCGGATTTCACCACTTGGGGCAGGAACATTTTGCCCGCGCCAAACAGGTCGCCGACGATGTTCATGCCGGACATCAGCGGGCCTTCGATCACTTCGATAGGGCGCGCGAACGACAGTCGCGATTCTTCGGTGTCCTCGACAATATGCGTGGTGATGCCCTTGACCAGCGCGTGTTCCAGGCGCTTGTTCACCGGCCAGCCGCGCCATTCTTCGGTCTCGGCTTCTTTGACGCTGCCGTCGCCCTTGTACTTGTCGGCGATGGCGAGGAGGGCGTCGGTGCCGTCCGGCGTGCGGTTGAGCACCACGTCTTCCACGGCGTCACGCAGCTCGGCCGGGATCTGGTCGTAGATCTCCAACTGGCCGGCGTTGACGATGCCCATGGTCAGGCCGTTGCGGATCGCATACAGCAGGAACACCGAGTGGATCGCCTCACGCACCGGGTTGTTGCCACGGAACGAGAACGACACGTTGGACACGCCGCCGGAGCTCAATGCGTAGGGCAGTTCATCGCGGATGTAGGCACAGGCGTTGATGAAGTCGACGGCGTAGTTGTTGTGCTCTTCAATCCCGGTGGCGACCGCGAAGATGTTCGGGTCGAAGATGATGTCTTCCGGCGGGAAGCCGACTTCGTTCACCAGGATGTCGTAGGAGCGTTTGCAGATCTCTTTCTTGCGCGCTTCGGTGTCGGCCTGGCCGGCTTCGTCGAACGCCATCACTACCACGGCGGCGCCGTAGCGCTTGCACAGCTTGGCGTGGTGGATGAACTGCTCCACACCTTCCTTCATGCTGATGGAGTTGACGATGCCCTTGCCCTGGATGCACTTGAGGCCAGCCTCGATCACTTCCCACTTGGAGGAGTCGATCATGATCGGCACGCGGGAGATGTCCGGCTCGCCGGCAATCAGATTGAGGAAGGTCACCATGGCCTTCTTCGAATCCAGCATGCCCTCGTCCATGTTGATGTCGATCACCTGGGCGCCGGCTTCCACCTGCTGCAGGGCGACTTCCAGGGCTTCGGTGTAGTTGTCCTCGCGGATCAGGCGGGCGAACTTGGCCGAGCCGGTGATGTTGGTGCGCTCACCGACGTTGACGAACAACGAGCTGCGGTCGATGGTGAAAGGTTCCAGGCCCGACAGGCGGCAGGCCTTGGGGATATCCGGGATCTGGCGCGGCGCGTAACCGGCCACGGCCTTGGCGATGGCCTCGATGTGGCCCGGCGTGGTACCGCAGCAACCGCCGACAATGTTGAGAAAGCCGCTCTGGGCGAACTCTTCGATGACCTTGGCGGTTTGTGACGGCAATTCATCGTACTCGCCGAACTCGTTCGGCAGGCCGGCGTTCGGGTGCGCAGAAACGTGGGTGTTGGCCTTGTTCGACAACTCTTCCAGGTACGGACGCAGCTCGCTGGCACCGAGGGCGCAGTTCAGGCCGACGGAAATCGGCTTGGCGTGGGCCACGGAGTTCCAGAACGCTTCGGTGGTTTGGCCCGACAGGGTGCGGCCGGAGGCGTCGGTGATGGTGCCGGAGATCATGATCGGCAGTTCGATGTTCAATGCCTCGAACACGCCCTGCACGGCAAAGATCGCGGCCTTGGCGTTGAGGGTGTCGAAAATGGTCTCGATCAGGATCAGGTCGGCGCCGCCTTCGATCAGCCCTTTGGTGGCCTCGGTGTAGTTCTCCACCAGCTCATCGAAGGTTACGTTGCGGTAGCCGGGGTTGTTGACGTCGGGCGACAGCGAGCAGGTGCGGCTGGTCGGGCCGAGCACGCCGGCGACGAAACGCGGCTTGGCCGGGTTTTCGGCGGTCTTGGCGTCGGCGATCTTGCGCGCCAGGCGTGCGCCTTCTACGTTTAGCTCATAGGCCAGTTCTTCCATGCCGTAGTCGGCCATGGAGATGCGCGTGGCGTTGAAGGTGTTGGTTTCGAGGATGTCGGCACCGGCATCCAGGTAGGCTTTTTCGATGCCACCGATCACGTCCGGACGGGTGATCACCAGCAGGTCGTTGTTACCCTTGACGTCGCTTGGCCAATCGGCGAAGCGTTTGCCACGGTAGTCGTTTTCCTCAAGCTTGTAGCTCTGGATCATCGTGCCCATACCGCCGTCGAGGATCAGGATACGTTCCTTGAGGGCTTGATGAAGGGCTTGCAGACGAACGCTACGATCGGACATGGGACTACTCTGGTCAGGCATTTCGGAGGGCGTGAATCATAACAAACCTGTGCCGATTTAGAGCATGCGCAGTTTTTGCATGAATATCGTTCATGTTGTTGTGGGGTGTGGCCCGGTAGAATCACCGGCAAATTTTCAGCGTACGTATTGAATCGGGACCGGATACATGTCACTTCGCCTCATCACCAGCGCCGTCCTGGCACTGGTCGCCTGCATTGCACAGGCCGACGGACCCGCCCCGGCGATTTCGTACACCCGCGACATTCAACCCATCTTCACCGAGAAATGCGTGGCCTGCCACGCCTGCTACGACTCCGCCTGCCAACTGAACCTGGGCAGCGGCGAAGGCGCAGCCCGTGGCGCCAGCAAAGTGCCGGTCTACGATGGCGAGCGCAGCCAGGCGACGCCGACCACCCGTTTGTTTTATGACGCGTTTGGCAAGCAAGCCTGGCAGCAAAAGGGCTTCTATTCAGTCCTGGACGCCCAGGGCAGCCAGGCTGCCTTGATGGCGCGCATGCTGGAATTGGGCCATAACGCACCGCTGCAGCCCAACGCCAAGTTGCCTGAAGACATCGTGCTGGGCCTGAACCGTGAAAACATGTGCGCCATGCCGGGTGAGTTCAACGCTTACGCGGGTGCCCATCCCAAGGAAGGCATGCCGTTGGCAGTCACGGGGCTGACGGACCAGCAGTACCAGACCTTGCAACGCTGGCTCGCGTCCGGCGCACCTATCGACGAGCAAGGTCTGGCGCCCAGTGCCAAGGAAGCCCTGCAGGTGCAGCAGTGGGAAAACCTGTTCAACCAGCCCGGAGCGCGGGAAAGTCTGGTGGCGCGCTGGCTGTTCGAGCACTTGTTCCTCGCGCATATCTATTTTGAAAACGGCGAGCCAGGGCATTTCTTCCAGTGGGTGCGCTCGCGTACGCCAAGCGGCCAGCCAATCGACCTGATCGCCACTCGTCGCCCCAATGATGACCCAGGCACCCGTGTGTATTATCGCCTGTGGCCGGTGCAGGGCGTGATCGTGCATAAGACCCACATCACGTACCCGTTCAGTGCCGAGAAAATGGCACGTATCAAAGAGCTGTTCTACGCGGGCAACTGGCAGGTCGACGCGTTGCCGGGCTATGGCCCAGGCCGTCGCGCCAATCCGTTCGAAACCTTCGAAGCCATCCCGGCCAAGGCGCGTTACCAGTTCATGCTGGACAACGCCGAGTACTTCGTACGCACCTTTATCCGTGGACCGGTGTGCCGTGGGCAGATCGCCACGGACGTGATCCGCGACAACTTCTGGACCCTCTTCCAGGACCCGGAGCACGACCTCTACATCACCGATGCGCGCTATCGCGGCCAGGCCACGCCGTTGCTGGCCATGCCGGGGCAGAACGATGACGTCGGCAGCGTGCTCAGTCTGTGGCTGGCTTACCGCGACAAGCGCAATGCTTACGAGGCCCTGCGCCGCGACAGCTATGCCGACTTGCCGCCGCCAAGCTGGTCGAGCCTGTGGGCCGGCAATGACAATGCCTTGCTGAGCATCTTCCGCCACTTCGACAGCGCCTCGGTCACCAAAGGCCTGATCGGCGAAGTGCCGCAGACGATGTGGCTGTTCGACTACCCGCTGCTGGAGCGCACCTATTATCAGCTGGCGGTGAACTTCGATGTGTTCGGCAATGTGTCGCACCAGGCCCAGACCCGGTTGTACTTCGACCTGATCCGCAATGGCGCCGAGCAGAACTTCCTGCGCCTGATGCCGGCCGATTCTCGCGATGACTTTATGGATGATTGGTATCAGAACAGCGGAAAACTCAAGCTGTGGCTGGACTATGAGGCGATTGATGACGATAAGCCTACCGGCCTGCATCTAAGCGAAAACGATCCGAAGCGCGACTTTGCCAACCAGTTGCTGGCGCGATATGGAGATTTGAATGCGAGCCCGGATCCGATCAACCGTTGCACGGGTGCCTATTGCTCCCGTGATGGTGTCGACCCCGCCATTCAGGATGCGGAGCAGGCGCTGAGCCGCCTGACGTCACGCCCGGCCGCTGGGCTCAAGGTTATCGATCAATTGCCTGAAGCGACGATGCTGCGGGTTGAGACTGCCAATGGTCAGCGTGTGGTTTACAGCATGTTGCGTAATCGCGCGCACAGTAACGTGGCGTTTCTGTTGGGTGAGGCTTATCGCTATCAGCCGGGCCTGGATACGGTGACGATTTATCCGGGTGTGTTGAGCAGCTACCCGAACTTTATGTTCAATATTCCGGCCCAGGAAGTGCCGGAGTTTGTGGCTGAAATGGAGCGGGCCAAGGATGCCAAGCGGTTTGAGAAGATTGTGGATCGTTGGGGTGTGCGGCGTAGTCATCCGCTGTTTTGGCAGTATTTCCATGATTTGTCGGCGTATGTTCGTGAGACTACGCCGGTGGAGGAGGGGGTGTTGGATATGAATCGGTATGAGAATTTGTGAGGGGGGTACGCGTACATATCCGTTATTTAGGTGACGGCGGCTTATGGTTCCGCTCTTACAGCGGGTCACTTTTGGAGGGACCGGAATGCCGGCCCAGCCAAAAGTAACCAAAAGGTCCTCGCCCCAACACTCGGCACCTCGCTTAGGCTCGGTGTGCCCGAACGAAGGCTTGAATCCGTGGGCCGCCGCGATGGGCCATCCTTGGCCCAGCGCGGCTAACCCGGCGTCCTGCCGGGTTACCCACGGATTCAAGCCTGCGTTCGGCCAGCGTGTTTGACGGGGCGCCCCAGATCAAAATCAAGATCAAGAGCGACTCGCTTCGCATCGTAGATACGCGGTCCACTGTAGGAGCCGGCTTGCCGGCGAAAAACGTGAGAACGCCGCGTTTTGTCTGGTTACCCGCGTCATCGTTAACGTCTATCGCAGGCAAGCCAGCTCCTACAAGGTACCGCGTTTGCCCTTGCCTTTGCTCTACACCACTCAAGCCGGCTGTCAGGCCGCTGTGCTTTTGCTTTTGATTTTGATCTTAGGCGGCCCCCCAAATCCCTGTCGGATTACGGGCACACCGAGCCTAGGCGAGGTGCCGAGTGTTGGGGCAAGAGCCCTTTGGTTACTTTGGGACTCTTTTCCAAAGTGACCCGCTGTAAGGGCGGAACCAATATCAGCCGTTACCCAAATAACGGATATGTACACCCCCCCAACAAACCTATCCCGACAAAAACACTAGGACTTTGTACCTACGTAATATTTTGGCGTAAACTGCCGGCAAGCCTGTGAGGAGTTTCCATGACTGCCATAACCATTACCGACGCCGCCCACGATTACCTGGCTGACCTGCTGTCCAAGCAGAACACCCCAGGTATCGGCATCCGCGTCTTTATCACCCAGCCCGGCACCCAATACGCCGAGACTTGCATCGCCTACTGCAAGCCTGGGGAAGAGAAACCTGAAGACACCGCCCTGGGGCTGAAAAGCTTCACCGCCTACATCGATGCCTTCAGCGAAGCCTTCCTCGACGACGCCGTGGTCGACTACGCCACCGACCGCATGGGCGGCCAGCTGACCATCAAGGCGCCCAACGCCAAGGTGCCGAATGTCAACGCCGACAGCCCGGTGAACGAGCGCATCAACTACTACCTGCAGACCGAAATCAACCCCGGCCTTGCCAGCCACGGCGGCCAGGTCAGCCTGATCGACGTGGTTGATGACGGCATTGCGGTGTTGAAGTTTGGTGGCGGCTGCCAAGGCTGCGGCCAAGCGGACGTGACCCTGCGCGAAGGCATTGAGCGCACCTTGCTGGAGCGCATTCCAGAGCTCAAGGGCGTACGTGACGTGACCGACCACACGCAGAAAGAAAACGCCTACTACTGAGTAAGGTGTTCGCTGCGAACAAAAAAACGGCGCCCCGTGAGCGCCGTTTTTTTATGTCCCGTTTCAGGGGCGGTACAGATGGGCATGGCCCGCGCGATACAGCGACGATTCGCTGAAGCTGTCACTCGCCAACACCCGGCCGACCACAATCAATGCCGTGCGCCGAAAGCCCTTGGCCGACACCTTCTGGGCAATATCACTCAAGGTGCCCATCGCCCAATCCTGATCCGGCCAGGTCGCCCGGTGCACCACGGCAATCGGGCAGTCCGCGCCGTAATGCGGCAGCAGTTCAGCGACAATCTTCTCCAAGTGATTGACCCCCAGGTGAATCGCCATGGTGGTGCCATGTCGGGCCAGGCTGTCGAAATCCTCACCGTTGGGCATGCGGGTCTTGTCGGCGTAGCGGGTCAGGATCACGCTCTGGGCGATGTCAGGCAGGGTCAGCTCGGTTTCCAGCAAGGCGGCGCAGGCAGCCACGGCGGTGACGCCGGGAATGATCTGGAACGGAATGCCCAGCTCTCGCAGGTGGCGGATCTGTTCGCCAATGGCGCCATACAGGCTCGGGTCGCCAGAATGGACGCGCGCTACATCCTGGCCCTTCGCGTGGGCCGTCTTGATCAGATCGATGATTTGTTCCAGGTGTAATTCGGCACTGTTGACCACCGTTTGCGCCGAGTGGCCTTCCAATACCGCCGCCGGCACCAATGAGCCAGCATAGATGATCACCGGGCAGCTGCGGATCAACCGTTGGCCTTTGACGGTGATCAATTCCGGGTCGCCGGGGCCTGCGCCGATGAAGTAGACGGTCATGGTAATTCCTGTTGAAAAACGGGCGAGCATGAATGTTGCTCATGATCGAGGTCGGCAATTATCGGGATTTTAGCCGGCGCACGCCAATGCAAAGGTGGCCTGGGTGCTCTTTTGGCGAGTGATCAACAGGCGGGCAGGGCTGCCGGCGAGCTGTTCAGCGAGGGCCAATGCGGCGCTTTCGGCTATGCCGTAACAGCCGGTATGGGCAAAAGCGATGTCGGATTTGTGGCTCAGGCGGTGTTCAAACACCACCAGTTGTTCAGCGCTGAAACACTGCAGCGGCAGGTTCAGCTTCTGCGCCAATGCCAGCAATCCGGGTTCCTGCTGTTTGCGATCGAGACTGGCCAGCGCAGTAATGCGCTGGCGCTCGATACCGCCCTCGGCGAGGGCAGAATCGAACAACGCCAACAAGGTGTGAAGATCACAACCCCGCTGGCAACCCAGGCCAACCACCAAAGTCATGCCGAGTATTGGTCGTCACGGTTGCGACGGAACAACCACGCGCTGATCAGGCCCAAGGCCAGCCAGAAGGCGACGTTGGTCAGCTGCGAAGCAATCTTGAACTGCGCTTCCAGGGCTTCTGGAGCGAGCATCGAATGCACTTCCGGTTGCGGCGCGCCGATCACATGCGGGACCGCCAGGATCGCCACGCCCAGCACTTTCAGCAGCCAGTTGCGACCAAACACGATCAAAGCGATGCCGGCAGCAGTAGACGCCGCAGTGCCGATCCACCAGGTCTGGCGCAGCGCCAGGTCGGCGGCGGCAGTGCCCGGCAGCTCAGGCGGCAGGCCCATCGTCGGTGCCAGCACAAAGGTTGCGTAGCCGGCCAAGCCCCACAGCAGGCCTTGGGCTGTACGGGTTGGCGTACGCAGCGTGTAGAGGCCGGCCAGCATCAATGCAAAGCCGACCGCGACCACTAGGTTACCGCCCGTGGTGGACAGCACGCGCTGCCAGCCATCTTCCGGCTCCCAGGCTTCAGCGTCATGGGTGTGGGCGGCAGCGCCTTCGGCGTGTTCGTGGGCCATTTCGGTGGCGGCCGGGGCTTTTTCGAAGGTTTCCGCCTGCAGAATCAGCGGGGCGACCCAAAAGCTTTGCAGCAGGGTCAGCAGCAGGGCAGCCAGCAGGCCGGTGAAGCCTGCGGTTTGCGCGATACGCTTGATCATGTCGGCAGGTCTCAGTGGCACGGGAACGCGGCGCTGTGGCGGGTATCGTGGGCCGCGTTGTGCACGGCCTCGATGTGCGAGAAACCGGCGAAATACACCAGGCACGCGCCGAGGATCGACGCGCCGATGGCGGCGGTCAGGCGTTGGCTCAGGGTCGAGGTGTTGCTGGCGGAGTGCGAGGTGCTGCTGATGATCGACATGGCGCGTCCCTTTCAGGTGTCAGGGTGAAACGAGCGCATGAAAACCCCGCGAGCCGGGCACGCAGGGTTTGAACAGCGCCCGCCCACCGCGGGTTTGTTATCTGATTTTTTCGGGCCGGTCTCCGGGCTTGCGAGGGGCATTGCGCCTATTAAGCATCGCCTTCCCATGCCGTAGGCACAGTGGATCTGACGCTTCGCTCGCTTACCGTTGCGGGGGCAGCACCGGACTGGTCATATCGCTATGACGCACCGGTTTCCCGTTTCACCCTGTGAAGGGCACCCGAAACAAGATGTGTAGGAGAGCATGGGGGTGGGAGGGGAGTCAATTGGGGTGTGTACATATCCGTTGCTGCGGTGATGGCTGAAATTGGTTCCGCCCTTACGGCGGCTCACTTTTAATAGAGCGCAAAAGTAAGCAAAACGCTCTTGCCCCAACACTCGGCACCTCGCCTAGGCTCGGTGTGCCCTCACTCCGGCTTGAATCCGTGGGCCGCCGCGATGGGCCATCCTTGGCCCAGCGCGGCTAACCCGGCGTCCTGCCGGGTTACCCACGAGCCGGGGGGACGCCTAGTTCTTGCCGGCGAAAAACGTGAGGCCGCCGCGTTTATCCAGATGTACCCCCGTCATCGTTGAAGATCATCGCCGGCAAGCCAGCTCCTACAGTTGACCGCGTTTGCCTTTGCCTTCGCTCTACACCACTCAAGCCGGCTGTCAGGCCGCTGTGCTCTTGCTTTTGATTTTGATCTTAGCCGCCCCGCGCCATGGATGGCGCGTGGCGGCGGCCCCCCAAATCACTGTCGGATTACGGGCATACCGAGCCTAGGCGAGGTACCGAGTGTTGGGGCAAGAGCCCTTTTGGTTACTTTTGGCTGGGCCGGCATTCCGGGCTCTTTTCCAAAAGTGACCCGCCGTAAGGGCGGAACCATAAGCAGCCATTACCGCAGCAACGGATATGTACCCCAACCCAAACCCCATCATTGACCATCCCCCAAGCACTGCGTAGCCTTGCACCCTCGAGGTTCTTCGGCCCCAGGCCGAAGCTAAGAAGGGAACGCGGTCCAAGCCGCGGCTGCCCCCGCAACTGTAAAGGGTTCAGCTGACTGCCACGCCACTGCCAAACCGGCGGGAAGGCGCAGCCAGCGCCGGTCGCAAGACCCGCACGCCCCAAGCCAGGAGACCTGCCTCGCAACCGATTTTCTACTTCAACCGGGCGGGGTGATCCGGTGACGAAATCCGCTGCTGCGCACCGTCGCAGGGCCTATCGTCCCGTATGCCCGCCCCCAAGGGCATCCGATGAAAACACTGGCCAAACTCCCCGTCACCATCGTCACCGGCTTCCTCGGCTCGGGCAAGACCACTTTGTTGCGCCACATGCTCGACAACGCCCAGGGCCGCCGCATTGCGGTGATCGTCAACGAATTCGGCGAACTGGGTATCGACGGTGAAATCCTCAAGCAGTGTTCCATCGGCTGCACCGAAGAAGAAGCCAACGGCCGCGTCTACGAGCTGGCGAACGGCTGCCTGTGCTGCACCGTGCAGGAAGAGTTCTTCCCAGTGATGCGCGAATTGGTGGCCCGTCGCGGTGACCTCGATCACATTCTCATCGAAACCTCCGGCCTGGCCCTGCCAAAACCGCTGGTTCAAGCCTTCCAGTGGCCGGAAATCCGCAGCGCCTGCACCGTGGACGCCGTGATCACCGTGGTCGACAGCCCGGCGGTAGCCGCCGGCACCTTTGCTGCGTTCCCGGACCAAGTGGATGCCCAGCGCAAGCTCGACCCGAACCTGGACCACGAATCACCCCTGCACGAGCTGTTCGCCGACCAACTGGCCAGCGCCGACCTCGTTATCCTGAACAAATCCGACCTGATCAGCCCTGAAGACCTGGCCCGCGTGCGCCTGGAAGTCGCGGAAGAACTGCCGCCAGCGGTGAAGATCATCGAGGCCAGCAGCGGCCGCTTGCCCCTGGATGTATTGATCGGCCTGGGTGCGGGCTCCGAAGAGCACATCGACGGTCGCCACAGCCATCACGATCATCATCACGAAGGTGAAGACGATCACGATCACGATGCCTTCGACTCCATTTCCATCGATCTGCCGCAAGCCGACGAAGCACTGTTGCTCGACGCCCTGACCCAGTTGGTGGTGCAACACGGCATCCTGCGCGTCAAAGGTTTCGCCGCGATCCCGAACAAGCCGATGCGCCTGCTGATCCAGGGCGTGGGTACGCGTTTCGACAAGCACTTCGACCGTGCCTGGGGCGCTGACGAAGCGCGCATCACGCGTCTGGTGCTGATCGGCCAGGACCTTGACGCGGCGGGCCTCGAAGCGCAACTGCGCGCTGCCCTCAGCGTTTAACCCATGCACCTGCTCAGGACCCAGCCCGGTGGTTTCGTCTCGGACGACAATATTGCCGACCTTGGACAAACCCCCGCTGACCTGGTGATCCTGTGCAGCGGCGATTCCAGCCTGGCGCTGCTGGCCGAAGCAGCGCAGCAGTTGCCGGACGACTACCCCAGCTTTCGCCTGGCCAACCCGATGCAGGTGCAGAACCATGCCTCGGTCGATCTGTATGTCGATGAGGTACTGCGCCACGCCAAGGTCATCCTGATTTCGCTGCATGGCGGCATCGGTTATTGGCGTTACGGCATCGAGCGGTTGGTGGAATTGGCCGAGCGCGGTGTGCAGCTGATCCTGGTGCCGGGGGATGATCGCCCGGACCCGGAACTCAGTGGCCTGAGCACCGTCGGCGCCGAAGCGCGTGATCGCCTCTGGCACTTCCTGCGCCAGGGCGGTCTGGGCAATGCACTGGATTTTTATCGCTGCCTGGCCAGCGCTTACCTGGGCCGTGACTACGCCTGGGCCGAGCCGCAAACCCTGCCGCGCACGGCGATTTATCATCCGCGCCACGCCAACGCCCGGCTGAATGATTGGCAGGCCGACTGGAATGCCGAGTGGCCGGTGGCGGCGGTGCTGTTCTACCGTTCTCATTTGCAGGCGGCGAATACCGGTTTTATTGATGTGTTCTGCCAGCGTTTGCAGGCCGCGGGCCTCAACCCGTTGCCGATGGCGGTGGCCAGCTTGAAAGAACCCGGCTGCCTGGCGGTGGTCGAGGACCTGCTGGATGAGGTGGGCGCGGCGGTGATTCTCAATACCACCGGTTTCGCCCAATCCAGTCCGGAAGCACCGCATTTGCGCCCGTTTCGCCGCAATATCCCGGTGATCCAAGCGATCTGCGCCCAGGACAACCAGCCCGGCTGGGAAGCCAGCGAGCAAGGCCTCGGCCCCCGCGACTTGGCGATGCACATTGCTTTGCCGGAGTTGGACGGGCGCATCATCAGCCGGCCGATCAGCTTCAAGGATTTGGCGTGGCGTAGCGAGCGCAGTCAGTCGGACGTGGTGTGCTACCGCGCAGCGCCCGAGCGCATGGATTTTGTCGCTGAATTGGCGCGCCGCTGGGTCGAACTGGCGCGAGTGCCGAATGCCGACAAACGCATCGCGCTGATCCTCGCCAACTACCCGACCCGCGATGGGCGTATCGGCAATGGTGTTGGCCTGGATACGCCGGCAGCGGCGCTGAATATCCTGCGCGCCTTGCACGCTGAGGGTTATCCGGTGCCGGATGCGCTGCCGGAAAGCGGCACTGCGCTGATCCACGATTTGCTCGGCGGTGTCACCAACGACCTCGACAGCCTCGATCTACGGCCCTGCCATCAAAGCCTGGGCATGGATGACTACGAAGCGATGTTCAGTCGCTTGCCCGAGGCCAATCGCCAGGCCGTGCTGGATCGCTGGGGCACGCCCCATAACGACCCGATGTTCCGTGACGGCCGCCTGATGATTGCTGGTTTGCGCCTGGGCCTGACGTTCGTTGGTATCCAGCCAGCGCGGGGTTATCAGGTGGACGCGAGCGCCGTCTACCACGACCCGGACCTGGTGCCGCCCCACGGCTACCTGGCGTTCTATTTCTGGCTGCGCCACACCTACGGTGCCCATGGTGTGATCCACGTGGGCAAGCACGGCAACCTTGAATGGTTGCCGGGCAAGGGCGTCGGCCTGTCGGAACACTGCTGGCCTGATGCGCTGCTGGGGCCGTTGCCGAATATCTACCCCTTTATCGTCAACGATCCCGGCGAGGGCGCTCAGGCCAAGCGGCGCACTCAGGCGGTGATCATCGATCACCTGATGCCGCCGCTGACCCGTGCCGAAACCTATGGGCCGCTGCGTAACCTTGAGCTGTTGGCTGACGAATATTACGAAGCGCAACTGCTCGATCCGCGACGCGCCCTGGAGTTGCAGAAAGACATCCTCAAGCTGGTGCGCGAAACCCGCATCGACCAGGAACTTGAGCTGGGGAGCGACGCCGACGCTGCCGTGTGGCTGCCGCGCCTGGACACTTACCTATGCGACTTGAAAGAGTCGCAGATCCGCGATGGCCTGCACATCTTTGGTGAGTCGCCCACAGGGCGCTTGCGTATCGACACGTTGCTGGCCTTGCTGCGGATCCCGCGTGGCGACGGCCGTGGCCCGCAATCAAGCCTGCTGCGCGCGCTGGCCAAGGCCTTTGAGTTGGGGTTCGACCCGCTGGACTGTGCGTTGGCCGAGCCTTGGACTGGGCGTCGACCGCTGGTGTTGCAGAAGATCGATCCGCAGTTGTGGCGCACCGCTGGCGATACCCGCGAACGCCTGGAGCTTTACGCGGCGCGATTGATCGAGCAAGCATTGGAAGGGCCGATTGAGCAGTTGGAAGAGCCCGCTTGGGAAGAGGTGAAGGCGGTTATTGAAAGCCTGCGCATCGTGGTTGCGCCGCGTCTGGACGCTTGTGGCCCTGCGGAAATGCGTGGATTGCTGGATGCCCTCAGCGGCCGTTTTGTGCCGGCAGGCCCGAGTGGCGCACCGAGTCGCGGGCGTTTGGACGTACTGCCAACGGGGCGCAACTTTTTCACCGTCGACGTGCGCAACCTGCCGACCACCACGGCCTGGCGCATCGGCTTCCAGTCCGCCAACCTGATTCTTGAGCGGCATTTGCAAGACCACGGCGACCACCTGCGCCAGCTCGGCCTGTCGGTATGGGGCACCGCCACCATGCGCACCGGCGGCGACGATATCGCCCAAGCCATGGCCCTGATGGGCGTGCGCCCGGTGTGGGCGACCGGCAGCCAGCGGGTGGATGATTTCGAGATCCTGCCGATCAGCCTGTTGGACCGTCCGCGCGTTGACGTGACCTTGCGGGTGTCGGGCTTTTTCCGCGATGCCTTTGCCAACCTGATCCGCCTGTTCGACGCCGCGGTGCAAGCCGTGGCGGCGATGGATGAGCCGGATGATATGAACCCGCTGGCGGCCAAGGTGCGCAGTGAGCGTGAGGCGCTGCTCCAGTCTGGCCTGGACGCAGAAGCGGCGGCGAGGCAGGCCGGTTGGCGCATCTTCGGCGCCAAGCCCGGTGCCTACGGCGCGGGCGTGCAGGGCGCGGTGGATGGTCGCCTGTGGCAAAGCCGTGAAGACCTGGCCGAGGTTTACCTGAACTGGGGCGGCTATGCCTATGGCGGTTCCGACGAAGGCACCGCCGCCCGCGCGCAATTTGCCCAGCGTTTGAGCCAGGTGCAGGCGGTGTTGCAGAACCAGGACAACCGCGAGCACGACTTGCTCGACTCCAACGATTACTACCAATTCCAGGGCGGCATGCTCGCTGCCGTGGAAACGCTCAGTGGCGACAAGGCTGCCAGCTATCATGGCGACCACAGCCAGCCCGACCTGCCGAAGATCCGTACCCTGAAGGAAGAGCTGAACCGGGTGATCCGCTCCCGTGCTGCCAACCCTAAGTGGATCGAGGGCGTGAAGCGCCATGGCTATAAAGGTGCCTTCGAGATGGCGGCGACCGTGGACAACCTGTTCGCCTTCGACGCCACCACGGCGCTGATTGACGATCACCAATACGCCCTGTTGGCCGACGCTTACTTGCTCGACCCCGACACCCGCGCGTTTGTGCAGCAACACAACCCTGATGTGCTGCGGGATATGACTGAGCGCATGCTCGAAGCGCAACAGCGTGGCATGTGGCAGGAGCCGGGGGCGTACCGCGAAGCGTTGGAAAACCTGTTGCTCGATATAGAAGAAGACAGCTGATGACTGATATTCCCCATTTCCCGCTGTCCGCCGTAGTCGGCGCCGATGACTTGAAGCTGGCGCTGTGCCTGACCGCCATCGACCCGAAGATCGGCGGTGTGCTGATCGAAGGCCCGCGCGGCATGGCCAAGTCGACCTTGGCGCGCGGTTTGGCGGACCTGCTGGCCAGCGGTCAGTTCGTGACCTTGCCCCTGGGCGCGACTGAAGAGCGCCTTGTCGGCACGTTGGACCTGGACGCTGCATTGGGCGAGGGCCGTGCGCAGTTTTCTCCCGGCGTATTGGCGAAGGCGGATGGCGGCGTGTTGTACGTCGATGAAGTCAATCTGCTGCCCGATCACCTGGTGGACCTGCTGCTGGACGTGGCCGCCAGCGGCACCAACCTGATCGAGCGCGACGGCATTTCCCATCGCCATTCGGCGCGCTTCGTGTTGATCGGCACCATGAACCCGGAGGAGGGCGAGTTGCGCCCGCAACTGCTCGACCGTTTCGGCTTCAACGTGGCGTTGAGCGGGCAGACCTTGCCGACCGAGCGTGGGCAGATCATCCGTCGTCGCCTGGATTTCGACAGCGACCCGGCGGCGTTCTGCGCGAAATGGGAAGCATCGCAGTCGGCCTTGCGCGAACGCTGCACCCAGGCACGGGCGCGGCTCGACACGATTGCGCTGGATGATGACGCGCTGGCTCAGATCACCGAGCGGTGTTTTGCCGCGGGCGTCGATGGTTTGCGTGCGGACCTTGTCTGGTTGCGGGGTGCCAGGGCCCATGCTGCTTGGCGGGGCGCCAGCGCGATTGCCGACGAAGATATCGACGCGGTTGCCGAGTTTGCCTTGCGCCACCGCCGCCAGGAGCAGGCGCCTCCAGCCAGTCCTCCGAACGAAGGGCAGTCGCCCAAACCCTCCGACACTTCGCCCGGCCAAGGCCAATGGGGCGACATGCCCACTCCGGCCCTGCCCACGGGGGCGCGTCGGGATGTACCTACCTGGCCAAAAAAGCCCTAGGCATTCGCCCCCGACCTGGCGTGGGGGCGGATGCCCGCCCCAAGGCAGGGCGACTGGACAGCGGCAGGCACGGCAAGGCGCGCAGCGCGAAACAAGGCTCGATCAATTGGCCGGGCACCTTGCTCGGTGGTCGGCCCCAATCCCGTGAAGACTTGCTGTTTCACCTGCGCAGCCGTTCGGCTCATGAGCTGTGGCTGGTGATTGTGGATGCCTCGGCGTCCACCCGACGGCACAGCGCGCTCACCGACGCCAAGGGTTTGTTGGCGCAACTGTTTGATGATGCTTACCGCCAACGGGCGCGGATGGCGTTGTTGACTGCCAGCGGGCACTCGCCCAAATGGCAGGTCCAGGGATTGAAGGCGGCGAAGGGCTTGGCGGGTTGGCTGGATCAATTGGGCGCGGGCGGTGGTACGCCGTTGCTTGCGGCGTTGACCGAGGCCGGGGCGTGGCTGGCGCAGCGGCGCAAGCGGTATCCGGCTGAACAACAGCGGCTGCTGGTGATTACGGATGGGCGACTCAAGAATATCGACGGGTTGCCGTTGCTGGAGTGTCCTGGTGTGCTGGTGGATATCGAGCGTGGGCCGATCCGCTTGGGTCGGTCACAGGCGCTGGCGGTGGGGCTGCAACTGGATTACCGGCATATCGACGATTAGGTGTTGCCGGGCACGTTCGGCCACAGGTTGGCCACCAGGAACAACCGTTCGGCTTCCTCCCAATCCTCGTCCACTTGAACCATGCGCACCAACAACTGCGCCGGCGCCATCGGATCCAGCTCCGCCAGCCAGCCGCGCATCTGTTCTTCACTCCAGACGTGATCCGCCGTGTAATGCGCTGGCGCCAACCACGCATGCCGGGGCAGGGGTTGCCAACGGCCGGGTTGGCTGCGGCTGACAAACGCTTGCCAATCGCGCTGATGCAACCAGCGCCCACGCAAATGGTGCGGATGGGCGCCAGTGGGGGCTTGGGCCTCGCCAGGCCAGGGATACAGCAGATAACCGCCGAGCCACAAATGCGCATCGAACTGCTGGATATCCAACGCCGCCAACGCCTCGCGACTTTCCGCCCGCGCTGAAATGGGCAGTTGGTGCTGGGCCAGATGCGCCAGTTTTCGATCCAGCCGGTCATGACAGCCAGGCCCCAACCACTGCGCCGTATCCTGGCCATTGCCGTCCTGCGGCCCAAGATAGAGTTTGATCGCCAGTTCCAGGTGATGCACGCCGTCGCGGTCACGCAGCAGCATGTCCAGCTCGCCCAGGGTATGTCCGGCACGCCGGATTGGCAGGTTGGCCGCCAGCAACTCAACCCCCGGCGCATGCTGCACGGCGAACTGCCACAAGCGTTCGTAATACAGGCCCAGGCGCCGGGTGCGCGACTGGCTCAACCACTGCTGCAAGGTGCTGCTGTCCTGGTCGAGTTGGCGCAACCACTGCTCGAGTAAATGCGGGGCCTGCACCCAATCGCTGCCGGCCAGCGGATGGCGTTGCGGCCAAGGTGTCTGCGCCAGCATCGGCGGGGCGAGCATCACCCACGCCAGGTCGCGCACTTCGGGGTGGCGCAGCTGGCGGGGCAGGTTGTGCAGATCCGGGAACACAGTCATGGTCCGAGCATAGCCGTTTACAAGGGGCATGGGTGGCTGAGAACCATTGTCATCAAGGCGTCACGGCGACAAAGGATTTTGCCTGGGGCGGCCTTTCGCCCATAATCCTTCTTTTTGCCACACCCCATATCCCGCAGGAGCCCCATGGAGCAATTTCGCAATATCGGCATTATCGGTCGCCTGGGCAGTACCCAGGTGTTGGACACCGTCCGCCGGCTGAAAAAATTCCTGCTGGAACGCCACCTGCATGTGATCCTCGAAGACACCATCGCTGAAATCCTCCCCGGCCACGGCCTGCAGACCTCGTCACGCAAGATGCTCGGCGAAGTCTGTGACATGGTGATTGTGGTCGGCGGCGACGGCAGCCTGTTGGGGGCCGCCCGTGCCTTGGCGCGGCATAACGTGCCGGTGCTGGGGATCAACCGGGGCAGCCTGGGTTTCCTGACCGATATCCGCCCTGATGAGCTGGAAGTCGAAGTGGCCAAGGTGCTCGACGGCCATTACCTGGTGGAGAACCGCTTCCTGCTGCAAGCCGAAGTGCGCCGCCACGGCGAGGCCATCGGCCAGGGCGATGCCTTGAATGACGTGGTGCTGCACCCCGGCAAGTCCACGCGGATGATCGAGTTCGAACTCTATATAGACGGCCAGTTCGTGTGCAGCCAAAAGGCCGACGGCCTGATCGTGGCCACGCCCACCGGTTCCACCGCCTACGCGTTGTCGGCGGGTGGCCCGATCATGCATCCCAAGCTGGATGCCATTGTGATCGTGCCGATGTACCCCCATATGTTGTCGAGCAGGCCGATTGTGGTCGACGGCAACAGTGAGCTGAAAATCGTGGTGTCCAAAGACATGCAGATCTACCCGCAGGTGTCGTGTGACGGGCAGAACCATTTCACCTGCGCCCCCGGTGACACCATCACCGTGAGCAAGAAGGCACAGAAGTTGCGGTTGATCCACCCGCTGGACCACAACTACTACGAAGTGTGCCGCACCAAGCTGGGCTGGGGCAGCCGCTTGGGGGGTGGAGGCGACTGATGCTCGATCCCGCGCGTAGCTACGACCTGATTGGTGACGTGCACGGTTGCGCCCACACCCTTGAGCATTTGCTCGACCGGTTGGGCTACCACAAGCAGGGCGGCACCTGGCGCCATCCGTCGCGCATGGCGGTGTTCCTCGGCGATATCATCGATCGGGGGCCGCGTATCCGCGAGGCGCTGCACATCGTCCACGACATGGCCGAGGCCGGCCAGGCGCTGTGCATCATGGGCAACCATGAATTCAACGCTCTGGGTTGGACCACACCGGCGCCGCCGGGCAGTGGCAAGCAGTTCGTGCGCGAGCACAACCCACGGCATGCGCGGTTGATCCACGAGACCCTGACCCAATTCGAACACCACCCGGCCGACTGGCACGACTTCCTCGGCTGGTTCTACGACATGCCGCTGTTTGTCGATGCCGGGCGCTTTCGCGTGGTGCATGCGTGCTGGGATGACGGCTTTATCGATCCGCTGCGCGCGACCTTCCCGGACGGCTGCATTGACACGCATTTCCTGCAAGCCGCCGCCGTGCCGGGCAGTTTTGCCTGCAACGCCTTCGACAGGCTGCTGCGCGGCACCGACATGCGCCTGCCGGATGGCCTTACGCTGACCGGCGGCGATGGCCTGACGCGCTCGTTCTTTCGCACCAAGTTCTGGGAAGACGACCCCAAGACCTACGGCGACATTGTGTTCCAGCCCGACGCGTTGCCGGAACCGGTGGCGCGCACGCCGTTGTCGTCCACCGAAAAGAATTCCCTGCTGCGCTACGGCGTCGACGAACCCTTGTTGTTCGTCGGTCACTACTGGCGCAGCGGCAAACCGGCGCCGATCCGCGAGAACCTGGCTTGCCTGGACTACAGCGCGGTGCTGTACGGCAAGCTGGTCGCCTATCGTCTGGACCAGGAAACCCGCCTCGACCCGCGCAAGTTCGTCTGGGTCGATGTCGAGCGGCCGGAGGTGCTCACATGAGCCCCTGCGCGCTGCACATGCACTTTTGAGGAACCTCCATGGATGATTCGACGTTCGACCAACTGGAGGCTGCGCTGGCCGCGGCCCCTGGTAACGTCGCGCTGCTGACCGTGCTGCTGGGCGCCAGTGTTGAGCGCGGCGAGCACGCACGCGGGCTGAAGCTGTTGCCCGACGACCTTGAACAATGGCCTGACGCGCCCGCCTTGAAGTTCGCGGCGGCGCAGTTGTTGCTGGCCGACGGTCAAGCGCAAAGGGCGCTGCCTTTGATCGAAGGTGGCGACCCTGCCGCGCGACTGCTCAAGGCCCGTGCCCTGGCGGCACTGGAGCGTCTCAAGGATGCCCAAGTGGAATATCGCGCAGCGGTGGACGCCAATCCGGCCCTGGAAGACATGGCGCTGTGGCGCCGCTTGAACGTGTCGGTGGTGGATTTCCCTGGCACCGAGGGTCGTCCGCGCCTGCGCGTGATCTCCAATGACGACACTGACCAGAGTGAAGTCGTGCGCCTGCTGGTGCCGGAAAACGAAACCCTGACCTTCGATGATATCGGCGGCCTGGATGAGCTGAAAAAGACCATCCACAAAAAGATCATCCTGCCGTACCAGAAACCGGGCCTGTTCCAACGCTTTCGCAAGAAAGTCGGCGGCGGCGTGCTGCTTTACGGTCCACCGGGTTGCGGCAAGACCATGCTGGCCCGGGCTACGGCGGGGGAGTGCAAGGCGACGTTTTTCAACGTGGCGATTTCCGATGTGCTGGACATGTACATCGGCGAATCCGAGCGCAAGTTGCACGCGTTGTTCGAACAGGCGCGGGCCCAGGCGCCGGCGGTGATGTTTTTCGACGAGGTCGAGGCGCTGGGTGGCAAACGTGCCAATACCCGCGAGTCGACATCGTCCAAGCTGGTGAGCCAGTTCCTCTCCGAGATGGACGGTTTCACCAACGACAACCACGGCGTGCTGATCCTGGCCGCGACCAACGTGCCGTGGTCGGTGGACTCGGCGTTCCGTCGCCCTGGCCGCTTTGACCGCGTGCTGTTTGTACCGCCACCGGACCGCCCGGCGCGGGAAGCCATGCTCAAGGCGATGATGAAAGGCCGGCCAATGGCGGACGACATCGACTTCGCCTTCCTGGCCAAGAACACCTCGGGCTTCTCCGGTGCCGACCTCAGCGAGTTGGTGGAAACCGCTGCTGATGAGGCGATTGAAGCCTCCATCGAGAGCGGTGCCGAACAATCGATTTGCGACCGGCATTTCAAGCAAGCCTTGAAAGAGGTGCGCGCCACCACCTTGGAATGGCTGACCACCGCGCGCAATTACGCGCGCTATGCCAATGAAGGCAACCAGTACGACGAAGTGCTGGCCTTCCTCGACAAGCACGGGAAGGGTCGCTGATGGCGCAGTACGGAGGTTATCGCATTGAGGATGAACCGCGTCCCGGCGCCTTGGCCAAGTGGGCGGTCTCGCCGTTCTGGCCGCTGCTCGGCCTGATGCTCGGCGGCGCGTGGCTGGGCTTGCCGTGGTTTGTGTTCAACTCCATTGCCGTCGGCAGCCCGACGCGGGTGCGCGAATGGGTGCTGGCGGGCGTTGCGCTGCTGGGCAGCATCGTGATCGGTTTTGCCTTGTTGCAGCTGGTGGGTGCGGGTTATCTGCAGACGCAGGCGCAAATCCAGTACGCCTTGCTGGTGCTGGTGGTGTGGAAACTCACCCTGGGCTACCTGTTGTACATGCAGCAAAGCGCGACCATCGAAATTTACCAGTACTACGGCGGCGAGTTGAGCCGCTTTGGTTTTCCCTTGGCGTTGATTGGTGGCTTCGTGCTTAAAGGCATGGTCGTCAAATGGCTGCCGTACACCTTGTGGTACCTGGTGGTGAGCTGATGAATACTGACTATCTGCTGCAACTGGCCTACCAGCGCCTGCAGGCCGACCACAACGACGGCGCAATCGATGCCCTGCGCCAACTGTTGGCCAGCGACCCGGATTCCGCCGAGGCCCACGCCTTGCTGGCGATCTGCCTGATGAACATGCGCCGCGTGCATGCCGCCAAGCGCGAAGTGCAGCTGGCCTTGGCCGCCGATGCGCAACTGCCGCTGTCCCACTATGCCGCCGCGCAGGTAGCGATTGCCTTACGCAAGTTCACGTTGGCCCAGGAACACGTGACCCAGTTGTTGGACATGGAACCGCTGAACCCGGCGTACTACCGTTGCCAGGCCGAGTTGTACCAACTCACCGGTCGCCTGGCGCAGAGCCGCGAGCCGTTGCAGAAAGCCCTGGAGCTGGGTCCGGACGATCCGGCGAACCTGGTGGCCATGGCGCAATTTCACCGCGATAGCAGCCAGTGGGACCAGGCGTATCAATTCGCGCGCCAGGCGTTGCAAGCCGACCCTGCGAATGCGGCGGCCGTGGTGGTGCTCGGCCATCTGTTGCTGCGTAAAGGGGACATCAACGGTGCTCGCGATCACGCGATCTGGGCCCTGCAACAAAACGCCACCAACGTTGCGGCGCTGCACCTGCTCACGGCCGTCAAGGCCCGCAGCAACGTGTTCCTCGGCACCTGGTGGCGCTTCAACAGCTGGATGAACGAGCGCAGTGCGACCCGCGCCATCATCCTGCTGTTGTGCATGTTTGTGGTCTACCGTGTCGTGGTGATCACGTTGACCGACCAGGGCTACCCGCAGGTGGCCGAGATGGTCAATTGGCTGTGGCTGGCCTTTGCCGCCTACACTTTCGCGGCGCCGCAGATATTCCGGCGCCTGCTGGATAAGGAGCTTGTGCAGGTCAAGCTCTCCAAGGAATTCTGACGGGCCAGAGGCCCCGTCACCCATGTACTCGCTGAACCTCAGAGGTTGTTCACATGTCGTCTTTTGCTGAAATGATCGAAAACATCACCCCGGACATCTACGAGAGCCTCAAGCTCGCCGTGGAAATCGGCAAGTGGTCCGATGGCCGCAAGCTCTCCGCCGAACAGCGCGAGCTGTCGTTGCAGGCCATGATCGCCTGGGAAATCCAGAACCTGCCGGAAGAGCAGCGCACCGGCTACATGGGCCCGCAGGAATGTGCGTCCAAGTCGGCGCCCGTACCGAATATCCTGTTCAAGTCGGATGCGATCCATTGATTGAAATTGGTCGCGGTGCAGTCAGCAAAATGTCGGCGCAACTCGGTGAGCCGACCGTTCAATACGCGTTTCGCCTGGGCGATGTCGAGGTACCGGTCAACCCGTTGATCGGCACGCACGTGCGCCTGGAATACCTCGGTGCCATCCATTGCAGCCATTGCGGCCGCAAGACCAAAACCAGCTTCAGCCAGGGTTACTGCTACCCGTGCATGACCAAGCTGGCCCAGTGTGACCTGTGCATCATGAGCCCTGAGCGTTGCCATTACGACGCCGGCACCTGCCGCGATCCGGGCTGGGGCGAAAAATTCTGCATGACCGACCACGTGGTGTACCTGGCGAATTCGTCGGGGATCAAGGTCGGCATCACCCGCGCCACCCAGTTGCCGACACGCTGGCTGGACCAGGGCGCGAGCCAGGCGCTGCCGATCATGCGCGTGGCGACCCGCCAGCAGTC
>NZ_AOHM01000122.1:0-3746 GCF_000510895.2 Pseudomonas sp. FH1 | reverse complement strand
TCCTGCTTCAATTCAATAACCGTGTTGCACTCAGCTCCTGCAACCGCCCCATTATAAAAAAGGCCGTCATCATAAGAAACTGCCAAATCTTCGGAGCAGACATGACTAGGATAACCAAGATCTCAACAGGCGTATTAGCGGCAATAGCTGGGTTTAGCTCAGTCGCCTATAGTGCAGAGAAGTCAGAAGGTTTTGTTGAAGGTAGTAAATTTACCGTTACCAGCAGAACATTCTATTTCAACAGGGATAATCGTAATGGTGAAACTGCACCAGGGGGGGCGGGATATTCTGAGGCGACTGCTCAAGCATTCATTGCGAAATTCAATTCTGGTTACACCCAAGGGACGATTGGTTTCGGACTAGATGCTTTCGCCATGATCGGCTTGAAATTGGACACTGGTGGCGGACGCAATGGTGGGCGAAGTTCGTTTGATGTTCTTCCAGTTGACAGTAACGGGGATGCCCGTGATGAGTACACTAAAATTGGAGGCGCCGCGAAGATTCGCGCCTTTGATACGGAGCTCAAAGTAGGCGACGTGTTTCCTACCAGCCCAGTAGTGTATTACGGTGATTCGCGTCTACTTCCTGAGTCTTTTAGAGGTACTATATTTTCCAATAACAGCATCAAAGGCCTGACATTGCAAGGTGGCCGGCTCCATTCTATGAGTCAGCCTGTATCAAGCGATATGAGGGATGGTTTTGCGACCTTCTACGCAGGCCCTGTAAACTCACCAGGAATGAGCTATTTCGGTGGTGACTACGTTCTAAATGAGAACGTAAGTTTCGCGTTGCATGCTGGCCAACTTCAGGATGTATGGAATCAAACGTATTTCGGTACGAACCTCAGCTACGCTCTCACAGATAATCTCGCGTTGATCGGTGGTTTTAATTACTATCGTGCAGTTGACGAAGGCAAGAAGTTATTAGGTGAATTTGATACCAATATTTGGAGCGGGCGTTTTGGTGTTCAGTTTGGTGGCCACACACTCGCCTTAACCCACCAACGAAACAATGGCGAAAACGACTTCGACTATTTACGACAATCCGACTCTGTTTTCTTGGACAACTCAATACAATATAGTGATTTCAACGCCCCCAAGGAAAAATCTTGGATGCTGCGTTATGATCTGAGCATGAAGTCGTACGGGGTTCCTGGACTCAGCTTTATGACGCGTTATGGCCGAGGTAGTGATATTGACTACTCGAGTGCGAATAGTGTCTACATGCGCCGTGATGCCGAGGGCAGTCCGCTCGTGAATCAAAAGAGGTGGGAGCGCGACATCGAAGCAAAATATGTAGTTCAAACTGGAAAAATGAAAGATATGTCATTCCGCATACGCCAGTCTAATACACGCGCGACTCAATTTGAGTCTGACCTGGATGAGTTTAGGCTAATTGTAGAATACCCTCTTGTTTCTTTGTAAGCGGGCTAGACGTAAACGGAACAAAATTTGATTGTGAACTTGGCCTTGATCTAATTTGCACGTCGCTATTTTTATAGATTTTTAGCTATGAATGTTTGCGTGCAAGTTTGATTGGGGGCTGATTGATCTTTCAGCCGTCTAGATCACTGTTAAAGCTAGCGCCCTTTGGGCGCTTTCTAATTCAAATCTTGTGGTTTAAGGCAAATTCAAACTAAAGGGTGTGGGTTACGACATGAAGACTATTAAGATTTCAGTTTTTATCGCGCTTGCTTTTGCGTCGCAATTTATTAATGCGCAAACGCAATCGAAGACAGACGTTGAAAGGGTTGAGCGCGCCAACAAGGTTGCGCTCGAGAATTATGCCAGCAAAGTCGGCGAACCAGTTCCTGAAGTTAAGGATTATGTGTATGGCATGAAGCTAGACGTTGCCAAGACTATACATGTTTCCCCACCAGTAAAATATTGTGGAAATGTCGATAGCTATATGAGTTATCAGGACTCTCAAGGAAAGCTTCACTCCATTCGATATATCCTGCAGGGCGACTGTCCCCAAAAGCGTTAACGCAATTTTTTACCATGACCCCTCGGCTACGCTTCACTGCCTATTTCGCCGTTATCAGCCTCCATCGCAAATCCTTTCATGGCATGTGGTAGGCCGAGGGTTAGCGGACTGCTCATATGCACGCCGACAGTGCGTTTCTATCGGCTCGCCATATACCGGTTGGCGCTAGTTTGAATTCGAGCATGGAGACGTGAGTTCTCGGCCTTACTGATCCCCCCTAAACACATTCCCCTCTAATTTGATCCTCCCCTACCATCAAATAGACCGTACAAAGAGTAGCACCATTCGCTTGATGCCAATGCTTACTGCCATGTCCGCTGCGTCGAAGCTGATGACGGCCAGTTAAGCCAGCACCAGGCTAGAAGGCTTGCATGCAGCGGGAAGCGGTTTCGTATGTGGTGCTCAACATGATTGGAGGCCTGCCTCGCAACAAGCGCGTCCTTTCGTTTGGTCAAAATTGTGTAGGTTCCTCCGTTCAAGAATAAGCGTGTGTCATTTCTCCGTGTCTACGACAACCGACTTTGCCGGTATAGCACGCACTTTTCGTTTCGCGCCTACCAGGGCTAACGTTTCCAGCAATGCAAGTCGCCGGTAGTGCCGAGCGATGTAGCGGGTACAAAAGAAAATCAAAAAAAACTGTTTCAATCGGGTGAGGTTCATGATCCCCCAAAGCCTCTCGCTTACCTATTTTCTGATCATCATCCAGTTGTATGTGACAGCTCTTGTCGATGCATCACTAAATTTTGCTCTGGACTCGAAGGCTTGAGAACTCTTCGCTCCATCAGCGTGGCCACCGACGATGTAGATCATCAATCACATACGGGTGTTCATGCCTTTCTGCGTTGGTGTCGTCAACATGGGCACGATTGTCTGATAGTTCATCATGAGTGTGCTCGACGATTTCTCGATCATGAGCTGGTCGCCAGATGAGGCTACTCATGATAAGCGAGCCTGCTGCCAAGACCGCTAGCGCAATGAACGATGCGGCCAGGCCGTAGTGTGCTCCCAACCATCCCGCCAGAGGGTAAGTGATTAACCAGCAGGCATGGGATAAGGCGAACTGGGCAGCAAATAATGCTGGACGATCCTCAGCATGTGCTGAGCGACGCAAGATGCGACCGCTAGGAGTCTGGGCAAGGGAGTAGCCAACCCCAAGCACCAACCATAGTGGTAGAAGCAAGTTATAAGTGGTGACGTTAATGCCAACCGCTAAACCCGCGACCAATATCCCTCCGCCGAACAGCATGGCAGTTCGGTCTTTGATGTTTTTCAGCAGCCTGGGCAAGACCAAGGCTGACACCATCGACCCTCCCCCAAACGCTGCCAGGGCCAAAGCAGTGGAACTCTGAGGCAGAGCGAAGCGCGACTGCACCAGAACTACTGTATTGACGATCACCATGGCGCTAGCGGCAGCTACCGTAAGATTGAGCGCCAACAGTCCCCGTAACCGGGGCGTAGCTAGGAATATGCGCATACCACGGGTGGTTCGTTCATAAATGCTGCGTCGTGGTACCTGTTTCGCTTTGGGTAGCAGCACCGTAGCGACTAGAGCCGCAGAAGCAAGGAAACCAATGACCGTACCCGCGAACAGATTATGAAAGCTGATCACGGTCAGCAGTGCAGCGGCGAGCATCGGACTGGCAACACTTTCGAGATCGTAGGCCAGACGCGATAGTGACAAGGCACGGGTGTAGTCATCCTCATCCGGCAGGATGTCTGGAATGGTCGCCTGGAACGTCGGAGTGAACGCTGCCGAAGCG
>NZ_AOHM01000121.1:0-2896 GCF_000510895.2 Pseudomonas sp. FH1 | reverse complement strand
CTATGGCTCAGCAGTCGAAAAATAGCGGCCTACTTCAGACCATCCTTAAAGGCGATGGTTTGAAATTGAATACAGATGACATTTGATGTACCTCTGGGTTGGCGTTCCTTTACGCAAGAATCTGGCTGGTTCCAAAGTGCGTGGGAGCCTGCCAATCGAGCGGTGCCAAGGTATCCAGAGTGATTACCGGTATATGTAGGACTTATCCTAAGTAGTTGCATCTATAGGCGTTTTGCTTCAGGAGAACTCTCCTGTTGCCTACATGGGAAGGGTTTTTTTTCCATAAAAAAGCCAAAGAGCGAATTAATCGCTCTTTGGCCTAGCCTCTCAACACTCACTATGGGCCGGGTACGGCGCTACCATCGCAGAAGGTCCCGTTAGTGCCCGGCGCCCCGGATTTCTGGCCGCGTACACGCTGGATCGCATTATTGGAGTTCAGGCTCCCTCCACCTGCCTGCGGGATGCTGTAGAAGAGTTTTGCGGAACCTGCAAGCCTTGTCGCAAACGTCGGTTGAATAGTTTTGAAGATCGTTGCATAGGGCCCGAGGTTGATCGTGAACCCCAGGTTGATGTCGGACTGTTGCGTGATTGTGTGAGTTGCACTACCCACCGCAGCGGGCACCTCCATACCCGCAGTAGCGGCATCATCGCTATAACCCTGCCAGTGCAAGGTCACCACCATATTCAATGCAAACTGAGTGCTTGGCGGGATAAACACCACCAGATTACCGGGTGGAGGCCCTTTGGGTACGAAGCTGTCGCAGTTGATGAAGACGTTCGCCGTAAGATTTTGCACTACCGGTTTATCCAGCGAGACAAAGTTCGCGGTCACGTTCACAGGCGTAAGGGGTGATTGCTGTTTATTGGTGGTGCCCGCCGATTCGATGGTGTAATACGCCAGTTTGGTGCCGTTTTTTCCGGCGACGATCGCGGGCCAGGGGATGACCATGTCAATTTCTTGATCCGCGACGCCACTGGGAACAGGCAGGGCGGGAGGTACAAAAAGCCCGTCATAATAGAGCCTGATCGTAAAGGCTCGAGCGTCGGGGGTGGGTGGATCACTCCAAAGCTTAATGCGCGCAATAGCAGGGCGAGTGGCATGGTCAGGAGTCAGTTCATTGTCAGGCCCCTCTGCGCCCAAGAAGTCTCTACCGATCACCCGAACTGGATTCAGTTTGTTATTGATCAGGTCTGAACCACCCGGTGTAGGCCCTACAACAAACAGATCCAAATCGGTCGTCGCAGTCAAGACTGCTGGATAGGAAACCGTGCGGCGCTTGACCGAATAAGAAACCGTCAGTGGCAACAGCCCTACTGTTGCACCGTAGAGCGCTACCAGCGCTAGATAATCTACCGGAACTCGGATCGGGAATGTGGCACTGCTCACTGGAAACTCAGGCACATCGTAAGAACCCAGGCTGGTAGTGAGTTTGACAAGCAAACTATCGGACGCGCGCAACACGTTGTCGTAAACAGGGACACGCACGACCATGCCACTGAGTGCCGCTACATCATCACGGTCGGTCAACCCATCACCGGGGACAGCCAAATCGATGGTGGGAGCTTTGAAATTGCTGGGTTTGGGAAACAGGCTTACGTCAAAGTTGAAGGCACCCGACTGTTTGTACATCGGATTGCCGGCCGCATCGACGATCAGATACCGCAAGCTGTGGACGCCATCCGGAGCCCCTTGAACGACCGATAGCGGCAGGGGGAAAGTGCGATCGGCGGGAATTGGCCAATACGGGTCAGGGTTACCTACAACGGGCAGGTAGGGATCATCCGAATTGGCGAAAAAGAACAGTGCCCGATCACCGGGGGCTTTGCCATAAGGAACATAGTCAGGAATGGTAAAAATTGCAGATTCATTCGGCTTGCCCATGAAGTAATCAGCCCCCACGGAAGCAGGCAGATCCGTGGGTGGAATAGGTGCAGGAATGGTTCCAACATAAGCCTCATAGGCCCCTTCAAGGTCAGCAATCAATAACTGGGGTAGAGACTCGGTGGTGTTACCCACTTTGAAAACGAAAAACGAATATTTGATCTGGTGAATACCAGGGGCACGCCGAGCACGCGCGATATTCACTTCGAGCCCGGTTGCCGGAAGTGAAGACACACTTTGGGTTAAATAAGGATCACCGAAGTCGGCTGCATCATTTGGCTTGATCCACAGACTGAAAAAGTCGGGTTCAAGTGGGTCCGTACTGAAGTCGTCGGGCCGGGGAACAATGAGTTTTGTGTTTTCGCTCAATGAGGCTGCGCGTTTCAGCAAGCCGGGAAAGCCTGGGACCTGATCCTCTAGTACTCCGTCAGGAAGAGCGGAAATTCCTGGATTGGCCCTGCGTGAATTCTCAAAGCATCGAATAGTGTCCAACGTATTCTTTTTCATGTTGATCTCCGGTGTTACTCAGGTAGCACAATAGTTTCAAGGCGTGCGCGAACGCACAACGATACATTGCTGAGGTTTAATCTTTATAAATACGACCTGAAAACTTCGGCCACCGACAACAATAACTGCTGCCGAAAACCGAAATCCATTATTTACTCGACAGCAGTGTTGCCACCCCCGTAGTTGAACATGAGATTACATCGCCCGCCTTGCAATAACCTGGCGCGCTATAGTTCAGATCAACATGAATTCTTCTAGGCGAAGACTCACCTATCAGTACACCACCGCGCCTGACTTGGTACCAGGCTTTCGCGCTGCCAAAGTCTCTCATAGGAACAACTTTTTCTTCGTAGGGAGCAACAATAAAATTCAATCCGTTGGCCAGGTCATTGCCGTTATTGAAAACGCCATTTTCAGCAAATCTTGACTCATCAATCACCGGTGGCACCCAGTTATAACTGGGCGGTTGCAGGAGCTGAGTGCAACACGGTCATTGAATTGAAGCTG
>NZ_AOHM01000120.1:0-2498 GCF_000510895.2 Pseudomonas sp. FH1 | reverse complement strand
GTGGATAAGCTTAGCAGCAGTGGGCCGATTCAAGACGCATCAACCCCCACCGCATGTAGGCATGCAGCAGGGTATTTATGGTGCGGATCAAAATGGCTCATCGTCCTCGACATCATCTCCGTCCTTGCGCTTTCGTTCCCGTGACTTGATCTTTGTCTGGGCGGCCAAGGTGCTGTGTTGTAGGCGGTAGGACTCGTTGCCCGTTTCGACGATGTGGCAGTGATGTGTCAGCCGATCCAACAACGCGGTGGTCATCTTGGCGTCGCCAAACACACTCGACCATTCCGAGAAGCTGAGGTTGGTGGTGATGACCACGCTGGTGTGTTCGTACAGTTTGGACAGCAGGTGAAATAACAGGGCACCGCCGCTTTGGCTAAAGGGCAAATATCCCAGCTCATCCAGTATCACCAGGTCTGTGCGAAGCAGTCCCTGGGCGATTCGCCCTGCCTTGCCATCGTACTTCTCACGCTCCAGCAGATTCACCAGATCCACCGTGGAAAAGAAGCGCACGCGTTTGTTGTGGGCCGTGATTCCGGATACAGCCAAGGCACTGGCCAGGTGTGTTTTCCCGGTTCCAGGGCCGCCGATGAACACGACATTCTGCGCCGTTTCAGTGAACGCTAAGCTGGATAGATCGCTGACCAGCCGGGCATCAGCGCTGGAAGCGCTGAAGTCAAAGCCAGCTAAGTCACGGTGCATGGGGAGTTTTGCCATGTTCATCTGATGATTCACCGAGCGCACCGCGCGATCCGCATGTTCCTGCTGAAGCAGATGTTCCAGCAGCCATTTCGATGAAGCCGTCGACGCTGTTCCTTGAGAGACCAGTTCTTCCCAAGCACTGGCCATGCCGTGCAGGCGAAGTTCTTTGAGTTCAGTCATTAGGTCACGCATTGCGATTCTCCTCATCGGTCGCACGGAGCCGGTCGTAGCGTGCTGTATTGGCAACAGGCGCGACCTTGAGTTGCAGGCTGGTTTCTACACTGGGAGGTAGTGCGGTGGAGGTCAGGCGGGCAAGGACATTGAGGATGTGATCGGCGCTCAGACTTCCCGATTCAAGTACCAGCTCCACCGCCACCAGCACAGGTTCGAGCCCCGCAATTGGCACAGCAGCCAGTACCTGCATCATGATTCGATCACCGTTGGTGTGACGCCTCAGTCCTCGTTTGAGAAGCCGTAACGGTTTTGGCAGATCAGCAAATGGCGCACCTTTGCGCAATGCACCAGGCTTGCGTTCGATGAGTGGGATGTAGTGCTGCCAGTCAAAACTGACCTGATCTCGATCAAAGAGGCGCTCGTGACTGGCGATCACCGTTTCGTCGGCAATGACCACGATCCGCGAAGGGTACAAACGGCTACTGACCCACTGGCCGACGCGCTCACATGGCACTGAATAGCGATTTCGCGCCACGCTGATCAGGCAGGTGCTGGAGACCCGCACGGTACGCTCGACGTAGCCATCAAATGCCGTCGGCATTGGCATCATTTCGACCTGCTCCAGCTCTAAGACCTCGGCCACCGTCAGCCCGTTGTACTGCGGATGCACCAGTTCGCTCCAGAGCGACCGGCAACGTTGGCCGAGCCAGACATTCAGTTCCTCGAAGGTGTGAAACATGCAGTTTTGAGCATCGAGCCAGATTCGCCTCCGGCTGTCCTGAACGTTCTTTTCGACGATGCCTTTTTCCCAGCCAGAGGCCACGTTGCAGAAGTCCGGATCGAACAGATAGTGCGCGCACATCACGGAAAACCGGGCGTTGACCGTGCGCCCTTTGCCTTTGTTGACCTTGTCGACAGCCGTTTTCATGTTGTCGTAGATGCCGCGACGCGGCACACCACCCAACGCTCCAAACGAACGGGTGTGGGCATCAAACAGCATCTCGTGGCCTTGGCTGGGGTACGCAACCAACCAGAATGCGCGGCTGGCACACAGCTTCATGTGGGAGACCTGGATACGTCGAAAAAGACCACCGATCAGCAGGCCTTCTTCGCTCCAGTCAAATTGAAAGGCCTCACCGAGCGCAAACGTCAGCGGTACAAAAGCGCGTAAAGACTTGCCTTGCTCGCCTCGCCAAGAGCGCACAAACGCCGTGAGCTGGCTGTAACCGCCGTCATAACCCTCGGCTTTGATCTGCTCAAAAAGTGCTTTGGCGCTCCTGCGGTTGTGTTTTGGCCGGAACGAATCGGCCTTGAGCGCCTGCTCCAGGGTCTCGTGAAAAGGGCTGAGCTTATTGAAGGTTGCGCACCGTTGGTACGCTGGCTGAATGGCTTCGGGCGCTCTGACCCATTTTCGGATGGTGTTTCTCGACAGCCCGGTACGCTTGGCTATCTGATGCAGCGAGAGCTTGTCGCGGAAGTACATCCGCCGGATTTTCCCCAACATTTCCATGCTGATCACCCTGTGTTCTCCTGCTCGAAAAGTGAGCAGAAGCAGTTGAACACCTGGGTCAGTTTTCAGTCGGCAGAAGAGCCTCTACTGGGTCAGTTTTCGGTCAGCGGCAACA
>NZ_AOHM01000119.1:0-3491 GCF_000510895.2 Pseudomonas sp. FH1 | reverse complement strand
CTCCTGAAGATAGGTCAGAAGGCGTAAACCTTATTCAGGACGGGACACTGAACACAAAAAAGCCCCACCCGGCCTACGCCAAATGGGGCTTTTACTGACTATCGCGCCTTACGCGACGTTCATAGTCTTGTGCGTCTCAATCAAATGCGCGACCACACCTGGGTCCGCCAGAGTGGAGATATCGCCCAACCCGTCATACTCGGCCGTGGCAATCTTGCGCAGGATACGGCGCATGATTTTCCCCGACCGCGTCTTCGGCAAGCCCGGTGCCCACTGGATCACGTCCGGCGAAGCAATCGGCCCGATCTCCTTGCGCACCCAGTTTTTCAGCTCCAGGCGCAGGGCTTCGTTGGGTTCTTCGCCGTTCTTGAGGGTGACATACACATAGATGCCCTGGCCCTTGATGTCGTGGGGTACACCGACAACGGCAGCCTCGGCGACTTTCGGGTGGGCAACCATGGCGCTTTCGATTTCGGCGGTGCCCATGCGGTGGCCAGACACGTTCAACACGTCGTCCACGCGACCGGTGATCCAGTAGTAACCGTCTTCGTCACGACGCGCACCGTCACCGGTGAAGTACATGCCACGGAAGGTCTTGAAGTAGGTGTCAACGAAGCGGTCATGGTCGCCGTACAACGTACGTGCCTGGCCTGGCCACGAATCGAGGATTACCAAGTTGCCTTCGGCAGCGCCTTCGATCAGGTTGCCCAGGTTATCCACCAGCGCCGGCACCACGCCGAAGAACGGCCGTGCCGCCGAACCCGGCTTGAGCGCATGGGCGCCCGGCAGCGGGCTCATCATGTTGCCGCCAGTTTCGGTCTGCCACCAGGTGTCGACAATCGGGCAACGGGATTGGCCGACGTTCTTGTAGTACCAGTCCCACGCTTCCGGGTTGATCGGCTCACCCACCGAACCGAGCAGACGCAGGCTGCTGCCGTCTGCGCCTTCGCACGCAGCAGTGCCGGATGCCATCATGGCGCGGATTGCAGTCGGTGCGGTGTAGAGGATATTGACCTTGTGCTTGTCGACGATCTTCGCCACCCGCGTGATATCCGGGTAGTTCGGCACGCCTTCGAACAGCAGCGTGGTCGCGCCATTGGCCAGCGGGCCGTAGACAATATACGTGTGGCCGGTGACCCAGCCGACGTCGGCGGTGCACCAGTAGATTTCGCCTGGGCGGTAGTCGAACACGCGCTCATGGGTCAGGGACGCATACAGCAGGTAGCCGCCGGTGGTGTGCTGCACGCCCTTGGGCTTGCCGGTGGAACCCGAGGTGTAGAGGATGAACAGCGCTTCTTCGGCGCCCATCTCTTTTGGCGCACACACAGTGCCCGCCACTTTCATCAGGTCTTCGTACCAGATGTCGCGATGCTGGTTCCACTTAATGTTGCCATTGGTGCGCTTGCAGACGATGACCTTCTGGATGCTGCTGGTTTCCGGGTTGGTCAGGGCGTCGTCGACGTTGGCCTTCAGCGGAATCTTCTTACCGGCGCGGATGCCTTCGTCGGCGGTGATCACGACCTTCGACTTACAGTCGATGATGCGACCGGCCAGGGCCTCCGGCGAGAAACCGCCAAACACCACGGAGTGAATCGCGCCGATGCGGGTACACGCCAGCATGGCGACCACGGCTTCGGGGATCATCGGCATATAGATAGTCACCACGTCGCCGCGGTGCACATCCTGGCCGCGCAGGGCGTTGGCGAACTTGCAGACTTCCTCATGCAGCTCACGGTAGGTGATGGTGCGGCTCTCGGCAGGGTCATCGCCCTCCCAGATGATGGCGGCCTGGTCACCGCGCTCGGCGAGGTGACGGTCCAGGCAGTTGTAGGAAACGTTCAGGGTGCCATCGGCGAACCACTTGATGTCGACATGGTGATCGTCGAACGAGGTCTGCTTCACCGTGGTGAAAGGCTTGATCCAGTCAAGGCGCTTGGCTTGCTCGCGCCAGAAGCCATCGGGGTTGACCACCGACTGCTGGTACATGGCCTTGTAGGTCGCCTCGTCGGTCAGCGTGTTGGCTGCTACTTCGGGGCGAACGGGGTACAGGGAAGCCGCACTCATCTTTCTTACCTCGGTGACATAGTTGTTGTTGTATGGCCCTGTTGTAGCCGGGGCCGACCTATAGAACCATTCGACGATGGTAGTAACAAGCCCCTACAAATTGCCCTGATATCCCCTTGTGCACGTCTAGCCCGCGGGCTGCGGCGCTTCGCGGCTTTGTGAAAAAAGCTTTACCACGGGATTGTTACAAAAACCGCCAATAGTGTTTATCAAAAGTACGGGTATATGAATATAACCCGGGGGCCTAAAATCAACTCCGCCAACAAGGCACTGTGATTAACAACGCAACAGCCCCCACGAAGGCAACGTTAATCCGAACTTCCCAACTTTTAAGTTACACACGCGGCCTCACAAGGGCCCCGTGACCCCACTCGCCCTGAATAAGGTAAATAGAGAAATGAAAGCTTTAGTAGTTATGGCCCTCAGCAGCTTGTGCGCCACCGCCGCCCTGGCCGACGAAGCCCCGACTGACGTAGCTAGCCGCAACACCCCGATCGTCGAGGACTACACTTACAGCACCCACTTGGATGTTGCCAAAGTATTGTCCATGAGCACTATCCCGGAAGTCTGCGAAGTTGTACCGGTGAAGATGGAATATGAAGACTCACAAGGTCAGCGTCATATTCTTAATTACCACGTGATGGGTAATGGTTGCTCTAACGGGTAATAACCTGATGCGTTCGATCTGAACCTGATCTTATTCGCCGCAAGAAATCGTTCTTGCGGCAAAGAACCCGCCCCCTCCTCACCTCGTTGTGCCCCCTCGAAAAAAATCCCGCCGCTCGTCCCTCCGGCCAACCCCAGCAAACCCGCGTCTTGGCTTGAAAAGCAGGCTTTTTGTCTGCGATCCGTGACCATCCGCCACAACACAAAGTCGATTTTTTCCCTATAATGCGCGGGTAAATCGGGCCTGCAATATCCCTTTACACTGGGATGAAGAGCCAGACCTGAGGCCTCCCGCGGGAGCAAGCACCTACCGCTCCGCACCTCAAGCCTCACGCAGACCACCCGTAACCCTATTCCGTTTAATGCGTGCGCTAGCTGCAACAAACGATTCCTTAAGATCCACCGCGGCCTCAGGGCCGTGTGAACACCCAACCATCCGGTTTCACACGGGCACCTTTGAGCCCTCACGCAGGAGACGACACGTCATGCTGAGCTGGGACGAATTCGACAAAGAAGAAGAAGGCGAAGTAGCCACCAAAGGCGCCAACGCCGGCCACGCCACCGAAGCCAACATGGATCGCCTCGACGGTGCTGGCGCCGCCGCCGCCATCGAAGCCCGCGCCGTCACCGCCAGTGACTCCGCCGCCATCGTGCGCGCCAAAGCCGCCCTCGACAAACTCGACGTCGCCGAAGGCCTCGCCGAGCTGGAAGGCTCCGCCGCCCGCGTCGCCGTTGACGAAAAACGCATGATCAACTGCCGT
>NZ_AOHM01000118.1:0-6129 GCF_000510895.2 Pseudomonas sp. FH1 | reverse complement strand
GCGTTTTGAGACTGAAACAGGTGTAAACCTATTTCAGGACTAGACACTCGGGAAATCCTGTCAGGCGCTGTGCTCAATAAAGTACTGACAAATCAGCCGATCCTCCCGCAAGCACTGTTCGCTCGCCGGCATCCCGGTGGCTTCGGAAAAGAACGCGGCCATCGCCCTGCACACACACTGTTCTTCACGCACCACGCTGCCCACTGGGCAGGTGAAGTTGCGCACCATCACACCACCTCCCTGGGGCACCGCCTCGGTACTCGCGCCCAAGGCGTCGGCGGCCGTCATGGCCGCACGCAAGCCGCTGTCAAAATCCACGGGGTTGGCTAGGCCAGCGCGTTGGGCCAACTGGCGGCCGGTTTGTTCCAGCACATCACCCAGCTCGTCGACGTTGTAGCGGTCCTTCAGGGTGGCCAGCAACTGCGTGAGCAGAATTTGATAAGCCGTTGAGGTGACGTCTTCGCTGCCCGGTGCGGCTTCGAAGATCACGGGAGGCTTGCCCACAGTGTTAGGCGGACGGATCTTGCTGCGGCGCACCAACCCCTCCGACTCCAGCTGTTTGAGCTGCACGATCACGGCATTGCGGGTCACGGCCAGAAGTTCGCAGAGCTGCACCACGGTCAGTGGCTCGCGCTGGAGAAGCTGCAGGATGTCACTTTTGGTACTCACGGGCGGTCAGGTTCGCTGGCGATTGGGAGGGGCGAGTATAGCGTTAACAAATCCAGTTCATGGAGAAAAAACAATAACGACAACAAATATTGTCAATATGGCTCGACAGTGATTAGAATCCTCTGCGCCATCGCACTGTGCGATCTAAAAAAAGGAAATGCCTGATGAGTCTGATACCCAACAATTCACTGGTCACCGCAACTCCCGAAGAGGGGCGCGAGCTGGCTATCAAAATGGCGCGGCTGGTGATCAAGGCTACCCAACCCGATGAAGCGGTACGCGGTCGCTTGCGCGATGTGTATGCCAATGACGCGGCAATGCTGATCAGCATTGGCCATGTGGTCGCGACGGAATTTGCGACGATTGCGGCGGCGAATAAATACTGGAACGTGTAGGGCGACCCGGCAGCCAGCGGTCTCTGTTGGCTGCCTGGAACTGCCCGGTCACAACCGGGTTGAAAGGTCTGAAAAAGACGCGATAAAACAGCAGAAGTCTCTGATATACATAGGATTGTCCGACAATCCGCTGCATGAAAAACTCTTCATAAACCCCCCGCTCGAACGTTGGTAGCTTCCTCGTCGCTGCCCCACAATTCGAGTCCTAATAATGAATAACAAAACTCTTAAAGGCGCCTTGGCGCTCGCCGTTTCCCTTGCCTCAACCCCGCTGTTCGCCGGTGGTTTCGCGCTCAATGAACAAAGTATCAGTTCAATGGGCACGGGCTATGCCGGTCGCTCCTCATCGGCCGAAGACGCCAGTACCGTATTCGGCAACCCCGCCGGCATGTCTCGCTTGAAGCAGAATGAAGTCAGTCTCGGTGCGACTTACCTCGATGCCAAAACCGATATCAAGAACGCCAGTTCCTCGCAGTTCGGTGCCGACAACCCAGGCACCAACAAGGGCGATATGGTGCCCGGTATTGCCGTGCCGATGGGCTACTTGGTCACGCCCATCGATGAGCACTGGGCGTTTGGCCTGGGCATCTATGCGCCGTTCGGCCTGGTGACTGACTATGAGCACAGCTTCCAGGGCAATGGCTTCGGCAACAAGAGCAAGGTTTCGGTCATCACCGTGCAGCCGACGGTCAGCTATGCCTTCAACGACAAGGTGTCGGTAGGCTTCGGCCCGACCTTCAACCGCATCAGTGGCGAGCTGGATTCCAATGTGCCGCTGGGTGGCGGAGCCGGCGAAAGCGTGAAGGTCAAAGGCGACGACAACGCCACCGGGTTCAACGCCGGTATCCTGGTGCAACCCCTCGAAAGTACGCGTATCGGCGTGACCTACCACTCGCAGGTGGTGTACCACCTCACCGGCAAGACCCACGCCTCCGGGTTGATTTCCGATGCCTTTGACGGTGGCCCGCAGCGTTATGACGCCAGTTTGAACGTGACCACGCCTTCCTCGGTGGATTTCTCGGTCACCCATCAACTGAATGACGACTGGACCCTCTACCTCGGCAGCACCTACACCCGTTGGAGCCAGTTGAAGAAGATCACCATCAACAACGACGGCGTGTCCGACCTTACCGCTCAATTCGGCGGCCTGGGCTCGATCACCGAACAACAACACTGGCATGACACCTGGTCCCATGCCATCGGCGCAGCGTATCGGGTCAACAAACAACTGGTGCTGCGGACCGGTTTCTCGGTGGACCAGACGCCGACCAACAACACCGACCGTTCCGTGCGGATTCCTACGGGGGATCGCACTGTTTTCAGCCTGGGCGCCGGCTGGACGCCCGTCGACAACCTGACGTTCGATGTGGCGTATTCCTACCTCAAGGAAGAGCCGATCAAGGTCCATCAGAACCTTTCCCAGGTAGGGCTGACCTACGATGCCAAGTATGAAAACAGCGCCAATGGGTTCGGTGGATCGGTGACTTACCGGTTCTGATTTTCGCAAAACCGCAAGGAGCCAGCTTTTTGGCATGGCTCTTTGCTATCTACGTGCTGTCAATCGATCGAAGTCTTGGTTAAATTGAGCATTGTCCAGCTCAAGACAGGGATCGCCATGACCACGCTTTCGCCTATTAATACCGGCAATACGCTTATCGCCCGTCCGACAGAAACGCCGCCTGCAACCCTGACGCACAACGTTGAAGTCAGCCTGAAGAGGCCCTCTGCAGTCGTCAGCCTGGGCAACGTCGTCTCCGATACGCTTTCCGACACCTATTCCCGTCGCGGACAATTACCGGGTCAAGAAGCCGTGCGTGCCTGGGAAAGTGATAGCCAGGACGCGCTCAGCAAGTCGCTCAACGCCAACTTCAATTCGCAGTCGACGGCCAACCGCTTCAGTGGCTTGGGCGCCGGTCTGATTGCGCAGTTCGCCAAGGGCGGGGCAGCGGTTTCCCAGTCGGTGATGTTCGCGAGTGCCGACCGCGCGGCGAACGCGGGTGAAATCAAAGTTGATCAGGGCCTGCTGCACACCAAGGCCGACAATCAGGTCAGCCTCAGCATCAAGACCGCCAGCGGCAAGACCGTCACCTTCAGCCTCTCGAGCCAGACCGATGGCCTGGGTGTGCAAGCGACGGTAGACGGTGGCACCTTGACCGATGAGGAGCTCAAGGCCGTCGGCAAACTGGGCAGCGCCTTCCAGTCCGCCGTGGATGGGTTGACGGCAATGCCACCGAAGCTCGACCTGAGCCAACTGACGCAGTTTGATACCAAGCTGCTGGCGTCGGTGGACCTCAATGCCACGCTCAAATCGCTGGACGGCCAGGACCTGAGCCTGGCCTTCCACGCCGACAGCAAAAGCCGCACCACCCGCATGAGTGGCCCGCTCGGCGAGCTGAACCTGGCCGTCGACCTGAAAAACGCCGCGATCCTCGGCAACGCCAAGCAACAAACCAAGGCCCTGCAAAGCTATCTCGCCCAATTCGACCGGGCGCAGGAGCGCGGCAGTGCCAAGCCAGAGCTGATGGCGATGTTCAAAGACGCTTTCAGTGCCATGAACAGCCATTACCCACAGGGCGTTACCCTGCCCGAAGCGTTGACGCGCAATTCGACCGACCAGGGCTTGCTGACCGGCTTGGCGGACTTCAAGGCATCCATCAAACAGGCCAGCGAATCGCCTAACCCGATGCGCCCGTCTGAAGTGGACAGCTTCGCCTACGAGGTCTCGCAAAAGACCCGCGTTGGCGGCACCAGCTCCTTGGATCGCAGTGTCAGCCAGGACCAGCAGTCGAGCCTGTCCGCGAGTTTCCATAAGGGGCTCAAGGGCGGCAAAGCGCCTGCCCTGGACGGCAATGCAGAGTCGCAGAATTATCGCTACGTACAAGTGCAGGACAAGGCCAGCAGTTCGGCCAAGCTTTCCTACAAGGACGGCCTGCTGGCCAGTGCAACCCTCGATCAAAGTGCCAGCCAGAACACCCGCACGCAGCAATATGTGATGGGCAAGTTGGTGGAAGACACCACGGTGCCGAAAGAGGCGTCGGTCAAGCGCGACTATCTGGTGTTGCTCGAATACGCGGCCAAGGAAAGCAAGAAGTCCAAGGATGCGCTGGAGGAGTCCACTGTCAAGGAAGCCCTGGCCAGTCTGCATGCTTCGGTGATGTTGCAGGAAGATCCGTCCGCATTGGCACGCTGACACGGCTGCAGAAACAGGAGCCTCCAGTGATAGAGGCTCTTTTTTTTGCCCGGCGGACGCACCGACGAATGCCAGATTAGGCTTTTGAAACCCTTGGATATTCTGTAGCCTTGCGCAGCTTCACGTTAACCCGTGCTTGATGAACACAATCACTTCGTCCGGCGGCGCCCGAAGGGCTCCAGAGCCGGTGGTACACTCGACTTTCGCGCAACTGCGCCTGCAGGTCTTGCGAACATGACGCAAATTTCCGAACGCCTTCTGGTTCAAGCCCACCTCGACGCCAAGCAGCCCAAGGCCCTCAGCGCTGCTGAAGAGGCGAGCCTACGTACCGCCATCGCCGCCGAGCTCAAGGCTCAAGACGCGGTGCTGGTTGCCCACTTCTACTGTGACCCGGTGATCCAGGCCCTGGCCGAAGAAACCGGCGGCTGCGTCTCCGACTCCCTGGAAATGGCCCGCTTCGGCGCTGCCCACCCGGCCAAGACCGTATTGGTCGCCGGCGTGCGTTTCATGGGCGAGACCGCCAAGATCCTCACCCCCGAAAAACGCATCCTCATGCCCACCCTGGAGGCCACGTGTTCCCTGGACCTGGGTTGCCCGGTGGAAGAGTTTTCAGCGTTCTGCGACCAACATCCCGAGCGCACCGTGGTGGTGTACGCCAACACCTCGGCGGCGGTCAAAGCCCGGGCGGATTGGGTGGTGACTTCCAGTTGTGCATTGGAAATCGTCGAAAGCCTGATGGACAACGGCGAGACGATTATCTGGGGCCCGGACAAGCACCTGGGCACCTACATCCAGCGCCAGACCGGTGCCGACATGCTGCTGTGGGACGGTGCCTGCATCGTCCACGAAGAGTTCAAGTCCAAGCAGCTTGAAGACATGAAGGCGCTGTACCCGGATGCAGCGATTTTGGTGCACCCTGAGTCGCCGACCTCGGTGATCGAACTGGCAGACGCCGTAGGTTCGACCAGCCAGTTGATTGCGGCTGCCCAGCGCCTGCCGAACAAGACCTTCATCGTTGCCACCGACCGCGGCATTTTCTACAAGATGCAGCAGCTGTGCCCGGACAAAGTCTTTGTCGAGGCGCCTACCGCTGGCAATGGCGCGGCGTGCCGCAGTTGCGCACATTGCCCGTGGATGGCGATGAACACGCTGGAGCGCACGCTGCAGTGCCTGCGCGAGGGTAGCAACGAGATCTTCGTCGAGCCCTCAGTGATCCCGCAGGCCGTGCGCCCGCTCAAGCGCATGCTTGATTTCACTCAGGCTGCCCGCCTGAAACTGGCCGGCAACGCCTGAGTCGTTATTTTTTCTGTTTGGGGATGCGAACCAGCTGGCTGTCGGAATAGATGTCATGCCAGCTGCGTTTGCGCTTATCAACCAGCGACCAGATAAACCCCAGCCCCACGCACAACCACGACGCAATCGACACCACAAAGCGCAACAGCGCCTGCCACAGGCTGATCCGTGAGCCATCGGCGTTCTGCACGCGCACGCCCCACACCTGCATGCCCAGGGTCTGCCCGGAATGGGTCCAGAACTTGGCGAAAAAGCCGAACAGCACGAACAGCAGAATCGTCGACAGCAACGGGTCGCCGTCCAGCGCGCCGGACTCGGTCAGGGTGCGCATCTTCGCTTCACCGACAAACGCGATCCAGATCAGTTTGTAGACGAACGCGGTAACGATCAGCAGGGCAGTGCACAACAGAAAGTCATAGAACATCGCTGCCAGGCGACGGCCCAGGCCAACGGCGGGAAATTCGCCTTGAGGGCTCAGCAGGGGTTTTGACATGGCAGGGCTCTCTTGTGAAAAAAGCCATTTTACGAGCAAACGTGTCTAGTCCTGAAATAGGTTTACACCTGTTTCAGTCTCAAAACGCC
>NZ_AOHM01000117.1:0-1597 GCF_000510895.2 Pseudomonas sp. FH1 | reverse complement strand
CCCCCCGAAGCAGCCAGCCGCCATGGCCGTCGGGCGATGACCAGGCCTCTGCCGCTCAATCAGGCGGTCTAGCTGGGTTGGCGGTGATGTGATCATCGTCTGTTCCGGCTGTCTAGGCGAGATTTCTCGTTCTCCGGACGAGCCTATGCCGACCGCTTGTGGCCAGCTTTTTTTTGCACGGAGGTTGGGCGGTGGTGTTTCTTCAGCGCGTCGGTTTGTAGCCCTCACAACCTCGGCTGGCTGCGCGTTTGCGTTGGCGCGCAAAGCTACGGCCTGAGCGTACGGCACTGAGGCTTTTAGCCATCAAGGCCAGCACATTGCTCAGCCCCTGAGCACAGTGCCGCACCAGCAGCTCGACCAGGGTATTTTTGAGCCGTGACACGCCTTGGGTGAAGTTGACTTTCCATCGCAGCTTGCGACCTTTGTGGCGCTGTTCGATGACCGGCTGTAGCAGGTGCTGCATCAACAGCGCCAGGTTCTTCAACAGTTGAGCGGCATGAAAGTCCTGCTTTACAGCGGTCACGCTGCGGCCGCTGAAGTTGTCCAGCGTCAGGGTTTGTTTGAGGCGACGGAAGTCGGTTTCGATGCCCCAGCGGCGGTGGTAAAGCTCGGCAAACACCTCAGCGGGAAAGGCTTCTCGATCCAGCAGCGAGGTCAGCAATACCTCGCTTTCGCCGTTGGCCAACTCGACCCGGATCAGTCTCAGCTCGATCTGGCTGGCAGGATCAACGCCAGCCTCGGAGCAGAACAGACGTGCTTCAGGATGGTTGGCCACGAAAAGCTGTGTGTCTTCAACTTGGCCAGAGTGTAGAAACGCTTTGACCTGGGCGTTATAGCCACAGGGCAGGCGCATCAGAAAGTGCCGCTGTTGCTGCGCGAACAGCGCGAATAACCAGTGCCCAGGGTAACCACGGTCAAACAGCGTCAGGCTGTCAGCCGGCAGGTGCTCAAGGTGCAGATGGGCACAGTCGCGCTCGCCGACGGTCAGGGGCACGATCAGGCTATGCAGGGTTTGACCGTCAGCGACTTCGTAGAGTGTGGACAAGCGAGCCATGGGAAAGCCAGAGTGACTGCCAAAGAAGGTCGCCATGGTCGACTCCAGGGGTAAATGCACGGTCGAGCCATCCACCGCGAGCACCCTCAGCCCACGCCACTTCTGGCGCAGCCCGAAGCAGTCAATTTGTTGCTGCAGGAGGCGATTGAGACTTTCAAATACCTCGGGGTTGAGCTTTTTGCGCGCTTTGCAGAAGGCCTGCGCAGTGACCATTTGCGTCTCAGTCGACGCCTGATTGAGTACGCGATAGAACTGATCGAGTTCGGTTTGCAGGGCCGTGCGCGGCTGATTGAGCAGGAACAGGACGAGGTTCTTGAAGGTGAGCTGGCGTCGGCGGGTAAAGTCTTGAGGATTCTGGCGGTGGGCGGCGATGAAGGCGGGACAATCGAGCGGGCTGGTTATTTTTTGTACAATTTTCAAGCCAGGGTTTGGCTGGCGGTGTCAAGCGATGCGGTATAGGTAGTCAAAAGGGCTTCTCCCATGCACTGATTTGAGCGCTAATTATATGATATTTATGGATAATTTCCAAAGTTGATGACATTG
>NZ_AOHM01000116.1:0-2150 GCF_000510895.2 Pseudomonas sp. FH1 | reverse complement strand
AAAAAGGCCCCGCTCAATCTGATTGAGCGGGGCCTTTTTATTTGTGGCAGGCGTTATCGAAATCTGATTGATTTCACTACTAATCGATTTTCAACATTCGCTGAAATTATTAATTTCAGTGAAAATTCTCGACAGATTTCACTGCTTTGGTTATTTTCAGCACTTGTTGAAAATGGTGAAATCAATGAAAGAGTTCGAAATCCGCTCAAGGGATGCCCTGCGAAATCTCCTGAGCAAAGTGCCGATCCTCAAGATTGAAAACCTGAAACTGCCTTCACCTTCAGAGGGGTGGACGCCCGACTGCATTGTCGAGATAACCGTCTCGGGAAGGTCGCATGCTCTGGTCTGCGAGGTAATAGCAAGCGGCCAACCCAGATTTATAAGTGCGGCGATACTTCGGCTTCGCGACTATTTGAACAAACAGCGGACACAGGCAACGCCCGTTGTGGTCGCGCCTTATCTGTCGCCCATTGCCAGACAGGCATGCCGGGAAAGAGAGGTGGGGTATCTGGATCTGGAGGGCAATGCGTGGATCTCGTTCGGTGGCGTATCCATTGACCATCAAGTCGCTGACAAGCCGTCCTCAGAACGCAGAGAGCTGAAGTCTTTCTTCAAACCAAAGTCAGCACAGATCATACGCACGATGCTTCGAGATCCGGGCCGAGCCTGGCGCGTGGTCGAACTGTCCGAAGCTGCCGGAGCGAGCCTGGGGCAAGTCAGTAATGTCCGAACAGCACTCCTGAATAGAGAATGGGCCCGGACGACAAACGATGGCGTAAACCTATCCGACCCTCAATCTCTCCTAGACGCTTGGGCCGAGACATACGAGCCTCCAGCAGGAGACCGTAAATTCTTCTATACCGCCTTGCACGGTAGAGCATTGGAAAATGCGGCGCGTAACGCCATTGGAGAAATGAGCGGCGGGCACGCGCTTTTTTCGTCTTTTTCTGCCGCCCAATGGCTCGCCCCCTATGCCCGTATCAATACGAATTACTTTTTTGCCGACCGTGAAGGGTTAGAGAGGCTGGTCAAAGCATTACAGTTGGTTCCCGCATCAACGGGAGAAAACGTAGTGATCACCTTACCCAAAGAGGAAGGGCTTCTACTCGACGCCATTGAACCCGCACCGGGTGCCATATGTACCAGCCTGGTTCAGACCTACCTGGATCTATCAGTTGCAGGAGAGCGCGGGAAAGAAGCTGCCGAATACTTGAGACAGGAAAAACTGACATGGTCTCGTTAGTCCCTCAAGAACCCCAGTCTGCTTCAGATTATGACGACAGAACCACGACCGCCGTGAAAGCAGTGTTAGTGGAAATCGGTCAAATCCTCGGCTCTTTCAAAGGAAAGTTTGCAGTGATCGGCGGAGCAGTGCCTTGGCTTCTGCTTGCGAATGACGATATGCAACACGTTGGAACCCTTGATGTCGATTTGAGCCTGAACGCAGAAGCACTGGGTGATGGCGAATACGCGACATTGATCGAAGCACTGATGGGCAACGGGTATCAACAGAGAGGAGCGCTTCGCAGATTCCAACTCGTTCGCCAGGTGCCCGCGGAGGACGGCGGACCGGCGATAGATGTGATCGTGGACTTCTTGATGCCGCGTGACGCCGAAATCATCCAGAACAAACCTCCTATCCTCAACGACTTTGCTGTTCAGCGTGCTGACGGTGCCGACTTGGCAATGCGCTTCTACCAAATGGTTGCCATTGAGGGTCCCATGCCCACGGGTGGGAAAAATCGCGTAGAAGTCGCCGTATGTTCTATCCCCGCACTCTTGGCAATGAAGGGGTATGCGCTGAATGGAAGGCACAAACAGAAGGACGCCTATGACATCTACTACTCCGTCCGCAACTTTCCCGACGGTGTCGAAGCGCTCGCAGAGGAATGTCGATCAGTGCTTGAAACGGGCAGCGGAGAGCAGGGATTTCAGTTCATCGGAGAAAAATTTGCTACCCATGATGGCTATGGCCCGACGGCGGTAAGACGATTCGTCGAAGACAGCCAGATTCTGGGAGGTCGCACACCAGACCAATGGCAGCAAGATGCTTTTGGGCAGGTGGATACCTTATTGCGCGCCTTACGACTTCGGGACTAATAAAACAAAAAGGCCCCGCTCAATCTGATTGAGCGGGGCCTTTTTATTTG
>NZ_AOHM01000115.1:0-2115 GCF_000510895.2 Pseudomonas sp. FH1 | reverse complement strand
GTCCAGATGTCGGTGGAATGGGTGTCCGGATAGTCATGCAATCCGCATACATACTCCTAGTTTAACTGCTCGTGTTAGTGCTCGATCTTCGTCGTAAGTCCAGTTTTCTTTGTTGAAAAATTGAATTGGTTTGAATTCTTTTAGACTTGCCTTGGTGGTTAAGCTGTTGACGGCTCTAATTTTTCCGAAAATCATTGCTCGCTTTAAAATCGCATCAACGATAGGGCCGTTCACTTTTATAAAATGATTGACGGCTGTCGCGTTCGCATATTCGGCCAATACATTATCTATGCAATTGGCTCTAAGTAAAACTCCCTCTAGGTCACGAGGTTCCGTCGATACAACGTTTTCAGGGAGTCTGAAGCCGGTAAGCCAATCGTAGTCGTTATCTACTAAGCCCATTACTACGATGTTTTGTAATGTTTTAACTGAGTTGAGGCGTTTTATAACTTCTATAAGTTTATATTTTCCATTGCATTCTATTAGGGTTGTGCTCTGCTCAATTCGAGGCTTGAAAAATTTTATATCAGTAACGCCTTCGAGAAGCCAAAATACTGCTCGTGGTTCAGCTGCTACAGTCATATTTATTTCTGAAATTATATCGCCAACTTCCCTAGTGCAAATCATTCTCCACGATCTCCGTCGTCGAGGGCTTGCATTATTTCATAGTGGTCGCCCACAATGAATGGAGAGTGAGTTGCTACTAACGCTTCGAATCCAACGATACTGGACATGTATTTGAGGTCTTCTATGAAGGTCTTCTGCCACGCAACATGCAATGATATTTCTGGCTCGTCAATTAATAGAAGTGTATTTGCTGGAGTTTTAAATAGAAGTTCGTACGTGATTACGATTTCATGTTGTTCGCCAGAGGAAAGAGCGTCAATAGGGATTGGATTGCCGTAGAATGAATCTGCGACCACTAATCCCTCGTCTTTTTTTATCAAGAGTTTCTTGTTTGTGAAATTGTTTTCCATTAGCTTAAGGAGTGCGGTGCAACGGATTGCGAGCTCATTAAATGAATCGAGCTTTTTTTCGCTGTCTTGGATAAAGAGGCTAATGGCCTCAAGCTTTGCGTCAGATAAGGCATCGATATCAGACGGTAAGACTGGGCCTTCAAACGCGGCTAATAATCCGATAGAGCTGAGCTGTGCTTGGCGAGATTCAAAGCGAAGCAGTCGCGATTTAACTTCTGATGGACTATATCTTGTTTGGCTTTCTAAGATTAGGCGGTGCGGGAAAGTTTGGTCTAATTCTTGTGCTCGCTTTGCATACTCTGCATTGACTATCTTTATCTGCTTTACCATGTCTGTAACGCATTCAAGAACTTTTGCACCACCTTTAATATCTGAGGCTATGCCAGAGAGTCTATGAGTGTCAATTATTTTGACACCCATTGAGTTTCTTATGCTGTCAAAAAAAACAGAATTATGTTTTTTTCTCTTTTTGCTACCCGGTATGTATTCGGCGATTACTTCATGGGCTTCAACTAAGGTTCCATCACGCAGGTCTTGCCAGAGCCCTTTTCTTAGCTTTGAAAGCCATGGTTTTGACTCTGCTACGCTTTCGGAAAACTCAAGCATTTTAGTGTCGAGTCCCTGAGCGTACTCGATAGATCCGTCAGGCTTTTTAACGGTGATATCGACTGCGCCAGAAAACACACCAGTTGACTTGTCGTGCGTTCGAGCTGAACGTTCAGCAGATATGATTACGCCATTGTCCATTTCTATTCGGCACAGCCGAAAAGGGATTTTAGAAAGCGCTTCGAGATCCCAGTCGAATATGCACTTCAGGCATCTAAGAACAGCAGTTTTTCCTACTCCGTTTGCGCCGTGTATTATTGTTAGTCCATCTCTGTCTAAGTGGATGTGATGGTTATAAATTCCGTATAGCTTGGAAAGATAGACGTCTTTTACTCTCACGGTTCACCAAATTTTTCAGTCCATTAAAAATCAATGATTGCATATTGCCACTTTTTAGGTCAAACACGTTGTTACACGGCGTCGGTCTCTCATGCTTTCGACGCTGAGCTGGCAAGGACTTGCTTGCACCCGAATATTTCGTTTTCCTTAGGGAAGGTCTGAAGTAAGCAGCCGTTTTTAACGGCCTCGCTGT
>NZ_AOHM01000114.1:0-3808 GCF_000510895.2 Pseudomonas sp. FH1 | reverse complement strand
TCCAGATGTCGGTGGAATGGGTGTCCGGATAGTCATGCAATCCGCATTCATCGAAGCATATTGCTCCTGAATTTTCTTCAATTCGTCTAAATCTGCTGGGGTAGGTTTGTAGCCTTCAAGCTTGAAGCCTTTGGCTTCCAATCCCATTAGCTGAAATTCGAGCCATACATTCTTCTTGAAGTAATCAGGGCCATTCACTGTAAATGATTGTGGTGGTTTGGCGTCGGCAACAAGTCTTTGAATGCCAGCCTTTGCTGACTGTCTTGATAAATCATGGAATGAAACTTTTGATGGGTCTTTGTAATACTCGAATGATTTCTTGCTACTGGCTGAATTATAGAAATATTCAACCTTGTCACTATGCTGAATAAACTTGAACTTAGTAGCAAGCACTGAGTTTGGTTTAATCTTTTTCATGTAGTCGGGTTCTGCTTCGGTTGAAGCGATTGAACAATTTTCGTATTCCTTTACGTTGTGCTTATTTTTTAAAGTCTGCTCAAAGCCAGTGTCATCACCTAGTTTCGCTTTAAGTGTTTTGTAAGATAGGCCAAGCTCGGATGCTTTGAATATCTGGTCTTCATGTTGAATGGAGAAAGATGATTTGCCATTGTGAATGACATTGAAACCATTCTCGGTTATCTGGTTGATGAAGTCGGATGGGCTGGAAGCATTGTTAAGGAAATCACTCAAAGCGTCTTTCATTTGTTTCTTGTTAGAAATAACGCCACGAACGTCAAGCATTCTTTCTTTTGTTGATGGATGCTTGTCTTTGTATTTCTTGTTGATAATGTCTTTCTTATCTTGCAGTGTTAGCTCTTTTATTTTGTCGAGTTCATCCATGTCTCTTGAAATTCGATTTTCGGGAACTATTAGATTGTATTTTTGTTCAAGCTTTTCACATTCTCTTTCAATAACACGGTAGTCATTGCTGACGTTGTAACACTTGCCATTAAAATCTTTTAAAGCCCACACAATATGAACATGAACCTCATCTGTATCAATGTGAACACCCAACGCATACTTTCTATTTGAAAGGTTGTGCGTTTGTTCATAGAGTTCTTTTACTATCTGCTTCGCTTGTTCAGGGGTAACGTTATCATTGGTATGAAAGCTGACCATATCGTGCTGACTTCTAACTGATTGCTTTCTGCCCTTTGTTCTAACAGCAACATCATTTTCGATGGATGTTGCAATAGCATTCGCAATTTGTCTTTTGGATGAGTTCATAGGTGTGTAGATGTTGCTTTCGAACAATACACATCCCTCATCTTTGTGAAAGTATTTAGAAGCCTTATATACTCCTGACCTGCTTTTCTGGGTGCTCAATCTTTTCCTTATCATATATCGCCTTTGATTGTTATTTTCTCCTTTTTCAAACTTTCAAGTCTATTTGTCAATACGCCCATGTTCTTATCTAATTTGCTCAGAACATCTAAAATGTCTTGGTTTGGCTGCTTCCCTGAATTCAACGCTGCTGCTATTTGATTAAGGTTATTGCCAATCTGACTGAATATTTTTTCAATGGTGACTATATCCTCTCTTAACTTTGGACTACATACTTCTATGACTTCATTTATTCCATTATTTATAATATGGGAAATAAATTTTACCTGTGTCATCTTTAATGCTGCTCTTTGTGTTTCGAGTAGCTGAATATCATCTTTTGGAAGTCTAAAATTTAACTGATTACTTTTTCTTTCTTTATCACTCATACAATCCTCCATATTGATTGCTATACATTTTTCAAACGTAGTGCGAAAAATCGAGCGTAAATGTTAGTAAGTGAACGAAGTGAACTTGCTATACATTTACATTGCTCGCCTGTAATGTTTTCGAACTACTAATATCAAGTTAACATATATTAAAATGTTTTCAAGTTGTATAGCTTTCAATAAGCCAGATAACAAAGAATGAAAGTGTATAGCAACGTATAGCAACGTATAGCAGGCATTAAAAAGGCCACCTAATTAGGTAGCCTCATGAATGATGACAACAATAAAAAATTATACTGAGAATTTATATTGTAGGTGTTTAACAGCATCCATTTTAGATGCTGGGGTTGGGCCTTCCGAATATCTATCGAAAGTCATTCTTAGCAGTCCATCAGCTTTGTGGCCAACCAACGAAATGATGACAAGGTTCTTAACATCAGCACGCTCTAATGTAGTGATTACAGTTTTGCGAATGCTATGGAAAACACATTTTTTATCAAAACCTAAATCTGTCTTGAAGATTGAAAATTGATTACCTAAACCTTTCGATTTGGTTTCATACTTCCCACCTTTGCTTGTCTTCAACAAATACCCATCGTCCGATGAACTAACAAGCCGTTTGACCGTTTCCATGAGAACCGGATGAATTGGCACAAAACGAACGGATGCTTGTGTTTTACCTTCTGTAATATGAAAACAATCCACACCATCCTCTTTAACAACTGACGATGTTTTTAAACGGCATATTTCTTCAATGCGTGCTCCCGTATAGGCCGCTATCTTAATCAAATCGGCTAATTGACGCTTTCCTTTTTCAACTGCTTTACTATGCAAGGTTTCAACCTCTTCCGCCGTAAAAGCACGTCTTTCATCTTTTTTGAGTGTTCCACGTCTAACTTGGCTCAATTCATGACTTTTGAAAGGATTGATTGGATAACGTTCTTTGAATGGTGGTTCTTTTTTAATCAAGAAATTATAGAAGGCATTAAACGAAAACAAATATTGTTTCTTTGTCTTCGATTCCAGATTTTTTGAAATCAAGAATGAAGCAACTGCCTCATAATCCAGCAATAAGTCCTCAGCTTTCAAAAAGGCATCAAGTGCTTTAATTCTCTTTATATGTCTATCAACTGTATTCAAGTCTACTTTTCGTTGATTTAATTCATAGTTATAGAAACCATCAAGGCGACTTTTGAAAAATGGGGTTTTTGGTGAGTAGTCCGAACGACCTGCTGCAATATCAATTGCTTCATTAACAAGGTCGATGCTTAACTTCTTATCTTGTGTATATTGGATTACTTCAAAACCCATTTTTGTTTCATTGTTTGCGGGTTTCCCCTTAATTTTATCTTGGTTTATGGCCCTTTGATGCTTTTCAACTATTTGAAGAACATCATCACGGAAATTGCCGATTTCACCCCTACGGGCTTTTTCGATTTCGGTTTTCCACTGCTGCAACCATCGTAGTTTGAAAATATGGGCTTCCGAACGATTGCCAGTTTTGAGGCTTTTAGTCAAAACCTTACGCCCGGAAAAGGCTTCCCGTGCGTCTTCTGGAACGTCCAGACGGACGTAGTAGGTGCCGGATTTCAGGACTAAAAAATCGGTCATAGCAAAAGCCTTCGCTAGTCATTTCTACCCAAAATTCTACCCAAAATTTCTACCCAAAGCCACTGAAAGCCTTTAAACTCGCGGCATTGCTGGGTCTTATGATGTTTTTGAGGGAGTTCGAGTCTCCCTCGGGGCACCATCTTAAAAAAAGACCTTGAAATTCAAGGTCTTTTTTTTCGTCTGTAGAAAAGTGCATCACCTGCAAAGTTGTTCTTTTGTGAGCGGTGCACCATTCCAACCGCCTCTCCAGGCGCGCTCTGACACGCCCTGTCAGTGCGATGCGCGGGCTACCATTCATCGCGTGCCCGTGTGTCTCTAGCAGCTACTGGAGAGCGCTCAGCGTATTTGGGCGCCAGCGCTGCCGCCCCTTATGAAAAACCCTTACTAATGCAGAGCTTAAAACGCCTATGGAAGCGGTCACTCCGGGCTTTTCAGGCCTTTTCGACCGCCCAAAACAAAACCCCATCTGCTTTCGCAAATGGGGT